>JANQKI010000238.1 GCA_028281165.1 Opitutaceae bacterium
TAGAAAGGCTGAGCTCCGGGGTGCGAGGTATTGATTCCGTAGTTATAATGGCACCACACGCAGGTATCTTCTCTGTTGGCGATCTCGCTTGCTCGGTACATTGAGCCTTGAATTGGCGTATCCAGCTCGACTGCTTTGCGCGGAATGCCGCGCATGAGATGAAGACCCAGGCGTACGCCGAGTTCTCGGGCGCGCTTGGCGATGGGCCCGAATCCGTTGGGAAAGTAGGTTTTGGAGGGCTGAACGATGCCGTGTTCGTTGATTCGGATTTCCTCGGCATGCGTTTCTTCAGGAAACAACGTACCCGATTTGAGGCGGTATTCGCCGAACCAACCATTGTCGATGACGAAGGTGTTGTAACCGTACGGCAGCAGTTTTTCAGCGAAGGCTTCGAGGTTTTCGAGGGCAGCCTTTTCGTGGAGGTAAACGCCGTAGCTGTCGAAACTGTTCCAGCCCATAGGTGGCGTGGGAGCCAAGTCTGCTCTGAGGGTGCGAGTCGTTGGGAATTGCAAATCCATGTCTGACTAATGACGTTTGAGAGAGCTTTTGATAGTGACTACAAAAACCGCTTGATTGTTATACTGTATACAGTAAGATGCATTGAATTGTTCATATCTGTTTATGCTCGTCAATTGCTATTATTACGCTCCCCACAATCATACCTTGCTAGCGTCACACATCCGACGCGACTTGGAGCGCATAGCGGATATGGGGACCGATATCGTCTCGTTTTGCGTGCAGGAAGATCAGCTTTCCAACTGGCATCAGCAGCGTATTCGAAATGCGATTAGCTTGATCCACGAGTATGGAATGAAGGCTCATGCGGTGCCGAATCGCTGGGCGGGGCTGGTGGCAGGTTGGCTGGACGGTTTTGGAAAGTTTACGCTGCATAATCCTGATACGCTGATTCAGCCGATCGGAGATAGTCCGATGGCGCGCAGCGAAATGGTCTCCTGCATCAATAATCCCAAGACCCGGGCCCATATCGAGGAAACCTTAAGGTATTTGCTGGATCACTACGAATTCGATGGACTGATTTGGGACGAGCCCCATGCGGCGGCTTGCGGCTGCCGGTTTTGTCGTGAACTCTCTGCTGGGGAACCTACTGAACTTTGGTATCACGAATGTTTTGCGAACTTCATCGACGAGATGAGCGGCATGATCAAAAGGGCCAATCCGGATGCGGTGATTTCCGTATTCGTGCAGCCCTTTCAGCGGATGATGCTGGAGACCTTTCTCGATAAAGCCCACATCGATTATCTGGGTTCCGATGGGCATGTTCGCGACTCAAGCCATCAGATGCATCGGATGAAGCGCACGATTTTCGAAGCCTACGAGGAGTTTCAGCCTGTTCTGGAAAAGGCGGGCAAGAAGAGTTTCTATCTTCTCGAAGCTCAGCGACATCGCGATGAGGATCTGGAGAACTATTTGGAGAATATAGGTCGAGCCTTCGCTTTGAAGATGGATCACTTGATGTACTACTACAGCGCTCACGAAATGTCATTGGAAAACGAGGACCGATTCAATAAGGCAACCTGGGTTCGGGTCAAAGCCTTGAAGAGTCGCGTATCCACGCATTCATGAGGAAACCGTCATGACGGATCGACCTAACTTCCTTATTTTCATGACGGACCAGCAGCGTGGAGACACGACGTTGCCTGATTCGATCTACAAAGCCAAAACGCCGTATCTCGATGCTTTCCGGGAAAATGGACTGCAATTCTCGAGGGCCTATTGTCCCTCGCCGCATTGCTGTCCCTCTCGAGCTACCTTCATGAGCGGGCTGTATCCATCAGAGCACAACGTGTGGCACAATGTGGATGTAGCGAATGCCATCTCGCGCGACTTGCGCCGAGGAGTGCGCTTGTGGAGTGAAGATCTGGCGGAGGCAGGGTACGCCATGCATTATTCCGGCAAGTGGCATGTCAGCGCCTACGACTCTCCCAAGGAACGGGGCTGGGGTACGAATTATGTCGGTCATCCGCGAGCCCATGATCGCGCCTCGGACCATTGGTCTAAGGGGATGGAGAAGGACTGGAGCGGCTACGAGCATTCTGGAGATGAGGCGGATACACGCGGCGGGGGACAAATCCTGAGGCCAGGCTATCCTACCTATACTCACTACGGAGAAGGAACGAAAACAAACGATGAGGCTTCTGTAGCGGAGGGTATCCAAGAAATGGAGAGGAATGCGAAGAGCGGATCTCCGTGGTGTTCCATGATTTCCGTTAATGGTCCACATGATCCTTATTTCGTCCCTCGGAAATACCTTGATCGCTACGACCTGGATGAGATCGAACTCCCTCCCAATTTCGATGACGATCTGGTGATGTGTCCGGGTTTGTATCGTCGCGTTCGCGATCGCTTCGCTCAACTGAGCAGAGAGGAGCATCGCGAGGCCATTCTGCACTATCTGGCCTACTGCTCTTACATGGACGATCTTTTCGGGCAGGTTTTGCAGGCCTTAGACAGAACTGGTCAGCGGGAGAACACAGTGGTAATGTACTTGTCGGATCATGGCGACTACGCTGGCGAACATGGTTTGTGGACGAAGGGATTGCCCTGCTTCCGGTCCGCCTATCATGTGCCTGCCGTGATTCAATGGAATCGCGGTCTGGCGAGACAGGGGGAAGTCGAATCGGCTTTCGTTTCCCTATCCGATTTCGCTCCGACGATTCTTGAACTAAGCGGCATCCGTGCGGATCGTGAATTTTCCGGGCGGTCATTGGCTCCGTTCTTGCGAGGCGAGACGAAGCCTGAAGATTGGCGCGACGCTCTGTTTACCCAATCCAATGGAAACGAGCTGTACGGTATCCAAAGATCGGTGATGACCGATAAATGGAAGTTCGTGTATAATGGATTCGATTACGACGAGCTTTACGACTTGGAAAACGATCCTTGGGAAGTGGAAAATGTAGCCTCGTTTGAGGAGCATCGCGAAACGCGAAAGGAGCTAAGCCGACGCCTTTGGGAATTCGCCCGCGATCGTAAGGATGCTTGTGTGAACAAATACATTATGGTGGCCTTGGCGGAGTATGGACCAGGGGTCGCGGTAAAACAGGAGCGGGAGCCGAAGCTCATTGGATAGGATATAAAGAAATGGATACAGATTTGCAGGCAGTCGAGGTTTGGGGAAGGATGGAGATCACGATCGAAAACGAGCGCGTCTACGAAGACCCGTACCGCGATGTCGTCTTGGAAGGAGTTTTCGAAGGGCCGGATGGCGCTGTCCATGAGTGGTGGGGATTCTACGATGGAAACTCCGATTGGCGCATCCGCTTCATGCCGAACGAGCCCGGACTGTGGGATTATCGGCTTAAGTTCAGCGACGAGGCGACGCCTATTCGAAGCGGAGCCTTTGAAGCGATCGAAGGAGATACTCCGGGCATGATTTCCGCTTTTCCGTCGAATCCGATTTGGTTTGGATATTCTAGCGGGAAAGGGATGTTGCTGCGCGCTTTTCACGTGGGCGACCGTTTCTTTGCCGACAATTTCGATGCGGCGCAGCGTATTCAAGTATTGGATTACCTGCAAGATCAGGGCTACAACACGCTTTCGATTGCCAGCCACTACCTGAATCGCGCTTCGCCAGGCCGAGGAGACGGCTGGGAGACGCCGCAGCTTTGGCCCTTGGATGCGAACGAGTATCGGAAAATGGAGAATATTCTGGACGAATTGGAACGCAGGCGATTGCTGGTTTTTCCGTTTGCCGGCTTTTTCGGACAGAAATCGAATTACCCTCGGAATGCTGAAGATCAGGAGCTCTATATTCGCTATACCTTAGCCCGCCTTGGAGCCTACTGGAATCTGATGTTCAACGTGGCTGGCCCTGAGCCGAACGGGAAGTTCATCGTCTGGATGGAAAGCGAGGAAGTGGATCGCTTAGGAAGGCTTATCCAGAAACTGGATATATTCGATCATCTGCTGAGCGTGCACAACGAGACGGGAGACGATGAGTACAAGCATGCTAGCTGGACCAACTACGGCATTTTGCAGGGGCCGAAAACGATCGACCGCATTCGGCTTTTGAAGGTTCTCCGTAAAAACCACCACTGGGCCAAGCCGCTCTTCGCTCAGGAGACTCTCTGGAGCGGAAATCCACTGCATGCGCAAAAGAGTGGCGAGGGAGGCAAGCGCGACTATTCCAAAGATGATATCCGCAAGAATGCTCTGATGATCAGCTTCACAGGGGCTGCCCTCTGCTACGCTGACAACGACGGCCTGTCGTCGACTGGGTTCTCGGGCGAATTGGATTTGGCGATGCGACGCCAAGAACTGCATGACATCATAAAAGGCGTATGGGACTTTCTGGAAGGCGAAGAGATCTGGAAGATGGAGCCTGCCTATAACATAGCGACGGTTTGGGGAGCGGCCGGGGAAGGCAGGGACGAGATCCATTGGAGAGCGAGTCTGGTGGAAGACGATAAACGGATGCTTTGCTACTTTCACGATGGCGGCGAAGCGTCGCTGGAATTGCCGGAAGGCGTAAGATTTCGAGGAGAATGGATCAATGCTCAAGACTTCAACGCGAGAGTCGGTGCGGGTCGACTGAAGGCTGGCGACAAAGTCGTGTGTCCCGAAGGGGGCGACGATTGGATCCTGAAACTGGTCGCGACGCAATAAAGGCGAAGAATGCGTAATGATAGAGCAATTACATATATGCTGGATCGATCCCGATGCTCGAATTCTTTCCATTCGCTTTTCTTCCGAAACGGAGATAGCGGGAATTGATATTGAAGTTTCGTTGGATGGGGGAGAGTGGACCGGTTGCGAAGTAGAGAGACTGGATGACATGAATAATCTAGTTCGCTATCGCTCTTTTGCCGATGCAGGTTCGGCCGACAATTCTCTGAGCTACCGAGTCCTGCAAGAAGAGAAAGTCCTGGCAGAGAGGCAAGTGCACCTGCTACCTCGCAATGGCGAAACCTTTAAATGTATCTATTTTGCAGATACCGGTTTGATCGGCCGAACCGATGGAAATGCCGATGGGACTAAAGCGATCTATGAAGAGATCGAACGAAAGTCGCCGGATATCTTGTTAGGAGGTGGCGACTATGCCTATGCGAACAGAGACGATAGATTCGATCGCGTTGGCGATGCAGTGGACGAATGGTTCCGCCAGGCAGAGGGAATGATATCGCGGTTTTCCTTTTTCGCGCAATACGGAAATCATGAGATCTTGTTGACCGAGCGTTACGAGGACTGGGCGCCGCG
>JANQKI010000261.1 GCA_028281165.1 Opitutaceae bacterium
TGCCGCATAAGGACGGCGATCACATCGAGGATGTCATGGCTCTAGAGGCAGCGAAATTCATCGAAAAACACGCGAACGGCGATCAGCCCTTCTTTCTCAATTATTGGGCCTTTTCCATTCACTCGCCTTGGTATTCAAAAGAATCCTACGCGAATTATTTTCTCGAGAAACGCGATCCGATGGATCCCCAGAGCAATCCGGTCTACGCGGGAATGGTGAAGAGCTTCGATGACGCGATCGGTACCATCGTGGAAGCGCTCGAGTCGGCTGGCGTCATGGAAAATACCTTGATCGTCTTCACCTCTGACAACGGCGGAAACACCTGGGGGCCTCCTGCAGAAAAGACCGGACCTGTATTCGGGGCAGACATACCGGGGACATGCAATTTCCCATTACGGGACGGCAAAGGCAGCTTGTACGAAGGGGGCGTTAGAGTGCCCACAGCCTTTATCTGGCCTGACAAACTTCCGAGTGGATCTAAGACTGACGAGGTGTTTAACAGCGTCGACTATTTCCCAACTATCGCCGCTTTGATCGGAGCGAAAATGCCGGAGGACCTATCGATTGACGGCATGGATCTTTCGAAAATTCTATTCGGAGGAAAAAGCGACCGCGACGAACAGTTTTATTATTATCCCCACTACTCCGGCATGAATCCTGGGCCGGTCGCTGGTGTACGGGTCGGCGAATGGAAATTGCTGCGCTACTTTCACGCGAATCTGGACCAAAGCCACCTGATCGAGCTCTACAATCTGAACAACGACATCATCGAAAAGCAGAATCTCGCCAGGCGCTATCCGGAGGTCGTCGAGCGGCTTTCCAAGAAATTGGATAGCTATCTGGAAGAGACGAAGGCTGCTCTGCCACTTCCGAATCCCGCTTATCCCGCCCAGAAGCTCGAGCGCGTGGACTGGCGATAATCGGCGTTTCGACTCCCGTTCCGCAGGCTTGTTAACCGGATTACATAAAAACTGGGATCCAAACTGAGGGGAAGCGACCAGCCGGAACTCCTTTTTTTGATGAATTTGCTAGTGCATTATCGTAAGCTCTCGCCACCCTTATTGATCTCGTAGTCCGTAGGCAGGTCTTTCGGCTATCCGGATTCTCATCGTAATCAGACAAATAAAATGAACCCTATATCTCGAAGACACTTTCTAAGAGGCGCAGGCGTCGCCATGAGTTTGCCCTTTCTCGACGCGATGGTGCCGTCGATTTTCGGAAAAGCGACCGCAGCCAAAAAAGTCGCCGCTGCGGCTAGCAAGCCTCCCGTTCGGCTAGGATGGATCTATTTTCCGAACGGCATGGTTCGTACAGACTGGACGCTCGAGGGTCGCGGGGATGGTTACGACTTTACTTTCAACAAGACCAACGCCCCTCTCGAGGCGGTCCGAGAGCATGTCACCATGTTCTCCAATATTTCCCACGACAAAGCGAATTCCAATGGCGACGGCGCTGGCGGGCACTCGCGAGACTGCGCGACTTTCCTGACAGCGGCTCAGGCCCGCAAGACTCAGGGTAAAGACATCTACCTTGGCGTTTCGGCGGATCAGGTCGCGGCCAGATACGTCAGAGAAGGGACACGACTTCCATCCCTCGAGCTCGGACTGGAAAAGGGCAAGCAGGAAGGACGCTGCGATTCCGGCTACAGCTGCGTCTACCTTTCCAACATTTCTTGGCGTTCTCCAACCCAACCGGCTAGTCCCGAGATCAATCCGCGCCGGGCTTTCGACCGCCTGTTCGGGACAACCGGGGCCGAGGCCGAAAGATTCAAGTCACGCGCTCTGGATCGCCAAAGCGTTCTCGACTTCGTAGCCGACGATGCTCGCCGTCTTCGTAATAAGCTAGGCGCTACCGACAAGCGAAAACTCGACGAATATTTCGAAAGCGTCCGTGAAACCGAGCTGTACATCGATCGCATGGCCAGCATGCCACCCGTGGAGGGCATAGGAGATCAGCGCCCGCCAGAAGATCCCGAAAACATAGTGCATCACTTTCGCCTCATGTACGACCTTATGGTTCTGGCCTACCAGACCGACTCGACGCGCGTCATTTCCCATCAGCTCGCTGACGGTCAAACCAACCGCATTTACGAAAACCTTGGCATGAACGCTGGCCATCATCAGATGACGCACACCCGAGGAACTGACCCAGTCGTGCAGAAGATCGACCAGTTCCTCATCGAGGAATTCGCTCGCTTTATCAAAAAACTGGTCGATACGCCGGATGGCGATGGGGCTCTGATCGACAATTGTATGATCGTGCACGGCTCTGCTATGGGCGACGGACGAAAGCATGACCACGACTACTTGCCGGTTGTACTCGCAGGTCGCGGGGGAGGGGCCGTCGATCCCGGTCGTCACATCATCGCCGAAGAACGCACCCCCATGGCCAATCTCTACGTCTCCATGCTGCAAGCCGCCGGAGCCCCGGTCGATTCCTTCGGAGACAGCACCGGACCGCTCAAGGGCTTGAAAGTTTGAAAGTAAGAAATTCTGATCATTTCAATACGCGATTTTATCACACCACTCGACCTCGAAACAGCATCCTGCCTCCGCAAAGCGGAGATCCTGCCCGAACCCGCCTAGCGGGCGAGGATCCAGTGATCCCGCTTCAGCGGGAGAACGATGTTAATCAACTATCAGCAGACTATTTTTAACATCGCTCCTCCGTCGCTAGATCGCCCCGCAAAGCGGGACGGCAGGATCCGACTATGTCGGGAATGATTTACGAACTCTTGAATTAAAAGATTCCTATGAAGCAGTTTATATCCTAAAATTGAATACACAATCAAAATGCTCAGCAAAAACCGTTTTCCTGTCTTCCTAACCTTCTTGCTCCTTTCTGCACTGAAGTTAAGCGCTTCCGAAAATCAGCGGCTCATCATTTTGGCCGATATGGGCAACGAGCCCGACGAGGAGCAGCAGATGACTCACATGATCGTTTGCTCTAACGAGTTCGAGATCGAAGGGCTCATCGCCGTCACCGGCAAATACCTGCGACCCGAATCGAATGATCCCTATAAGCAGGTCACTCATCCGGAGCTGCTAACTGGAATCATCGACGCCTATGAGAAGGTTCTGCCCAACCTCAAGCTGCATGCGGACGGCTGGCAGGATCCTGACTACCTGCGCAGCGTCGTGACCTCTGGCCAGTCCGGCTATGGTATCGCTGACGTGGGTCCTGGCAAGTCGAGCCCAGGTTCGAAGCTGATCACCAAAGTCTTGCTGGAAGACGATCCGAGACCTGTCTGGATCGTCATCAATGCCGGTTCCAACACGCTGGCCCAAGCCCTGTACGACTATCGAGAAAATCATACAAAGGAAGAAGTCGATGCCTTTGTATCCAAAATCCGGGCATTCGAAAACGGCGCTCAAGATGACGCGGGAGCCTGGATCGCCAAGAATTTTCCCGACATCAAATGGTACCGTAGTAACTACCAAACCTACTGCTACGGCGGTCCTAATCCGAATTGGGCGATTGCGGAGGGAGACGCCGAAAACCCGCTTGGTCCTTACACTTGGGAACCCTACGCTTATAATTTCATTGGGCAGCATCAGTGGGCCCTAGAGCATATCAATGGCGATCATGGACCGCTTAGCGCTACTTGGCCGCTACGGCAGTTCCATAATGGCCGCATCACCTTTCTCGAAGGAGGTGGTACCATTCCTTGGCTGGGCCTAGTTGCCAAAGGGCTTTGGGACATGGAGCGCCCCGAATGGGGCGGGTGGGCTGGTCGCTTCGGACGCGAGAAGGTGAAGAATTACTGGTCGCGTCACCAGGATATCATCGAGTCGGAAAAGAACAACACTCCATTCTTCCTCTACCGTGAAGAAGAAGACAGCTGGGTGAATCCAGAAAATGGTGACATCTACGAAGATAGCATTTTCGTTCCTGTCTGGCGTTGGCGCCGCGCTTTCTACAACAACTTCGTGGCTCGCATGGACTGGTGCGTCAAGCCTTACGAGGAAGCCAACCACTACCCGTTCGCCGTTCTCAACGGAGACCTCAGTCGGACTATCGTCCGGATGGATGCCAAGCCCGGCCAAACGATCCGCCTGGATGCTTCTGGCTCCAAGGATCCGGATGGCGACGCCATCGAGTTTTTCTGGTACCCGTATCCCGAAGCAGGGACTTATGAAGGAGATTTAGCGATCGATACGCCTAAGGCTCGCAAGATCGATTACACGGTTCCCTCCGACGCATCCGGAAAGCAGATACACATTATTCTTGAAGTGAAGGATCTCAGTCCCATTGCTTCGCTCTTTGCTTATCGACGTGTCGTAATTGATGTGGAGTAAACTTTACGGCGGCTTCCTAGCCGCCGTTTTCTCTACCGTGAGACTTTCCGACGGCTAAGCCCAGTAGCCTTCTCATGTGTTTATAGCACAGTTATCCGTTCGTTGTGTCTATGGAATCTCGTTCCAATCTTGTGTAAGATTTCGCTTTCTCGCTTTTTTTAGCATCACCTGATTCCACACGATGAAAGCCTTTCTCAGCCTTTTCCTGGTCTTTTCCGTCTCCCTCGCCCGAGCCGAAAATATAGATCTGAAGATCGATCTCACAGCTAAGAGTTCTCGTCCCGAAGCGTATCTAAAGCGAGGATATGTTCTACAGGGGGCCGTGGCCAAAACGGATGAAAGTTATCTGGACGCGATTCGCAAGAGCAAGGAACTCGGCAATGAGCTGGTCGGAATCTTCCGCGACCTCAATCAATTCCACCACAAGGTCCTTTTCAAAAGCTATCGCGTTCGTGGACAAGATCACTTTGGAGCGAATGGAGAACGGGAAGAGTTCGTTCTCGTCGATGGAAAAATAGAAACCCGTATCAATTCCCAGTTTCTGGAAATGTGCCGTCTCGCCCGCGAAGGCGACATGCAGATTATCGTTCAGCTCGCCGGAACGCCTGTCGAAGGCTTGGAAGATGGTGAGGTACGGCAGCTCTTCACCCTCGATGCGAACCGAAAGTACCACGGAAATGCGCGCTACTATCCGATTCCAGTCGAAGCCGAGTTTGATCTCTACGCCGCAGTCCTCAAGGACTGGGCCAAGAAACTCGTCGAAGCTGCCGATGCCGAGGACACTATTTGGGTTGGCACACAAGAGCCCGAGCACACCCTCGGTTTTCCTGGTGGAATCAAAACCCAGGAATTTCGCCATACCAACCTCGCGGACTACACGCGGCTTTGGTCTAGGGTATCGAGCGCCTTTCGGGCAGAGGGCTGGCTTACTGGCGGCATGCAAAACAACGCGGGACTGAGATCAGGAGCCAAATTTCTGGCCAGCATAAAAGAACTCTATGCAAACAGCTGTCCTATAGACTTTTTCTCAATCCAGAATTATTCGGGCGAATACAACGAACGCATCCTACGCGAAGCGCTCCGTGCCTTGCGTTCAAAACCCGGATACGAAAACGCAAAGATCCTCTTTCATCGCTATCAGCCTCACAGCATGGCGCCTAATACGCTGTTCAGAACCGCTGAAGGAATCGCCCATATCCTCAAAGCCGAGGAAGTCCTCCTTGACAACGCCGACAAAGTTTACGGCTACGCTATTCATACCGCGGCCAAAGGACAAAAGCTCACCGAGCGATTGCTTTACTTCCTGAACCACATGCCACGCGTCCGCAAAGAAGTCTTTGGGGACACCAAAAAAGTTGGCGCCTTCGCATCCGCCGACGAAAGCAAAGTAAGTGTTGCCGTTTGGAACCTTGGCTCTAAATCAGCTGACATAACGCTTCAGCTTCAGGAAGTGGCCAATGTGTATTCAAATGTTAACGTCGCTCATGGATCAGGGAAAAAGCAAAGGCCCCATGCAGGACATTCCTGGGACGCGGACAAGAATCTGCTCAACGGAATCACTCTCGGGCCAAAAGAGTATCTCCTCATTGTGTTCGAAAGCAAGGAGGCGTAAGTTCCAGAGGAAATCTCTCGCTCAGCTTCATAGGCTGGCGCTAGTGTTGGAATTCCCGCTTTAACGAGTATGCATAGACTCGCGAAAGAATTCTGGAAGTAAAAGATCGTAGGCCCTATCGCTTATCGTCGCGTTTTTATCAATGCGGAATAAATTGAGCGCTCGCTATTAACCAATGGAATGAAACATCGCTTTCTCGATTCTATTTTTCGGCAGCTGAGCCGCCCATTCCGTTGCCCTCTTTTCGCCTGGTTCACGGGGTGGTCAGGAACGACTTTCGATACCCATCGTCAAGCTTCTCCTACAAGGCCGCCGAGTATTTTCCTGCCGTTGTTAGCGACGATGTTCATTCCTGTTGCCTGCCCGGAACCCGTGTACATCGATAATTCGCATTGGCATGAATTCGAATCGGAGTTCACCGGGAAACAATATGGCCTCCAAATCGGACTGCCAACCGGCTACTATAGTTCCGAGGCTGAGTACCCAGTGGTTTACGTGACGGATGGCCATGCGTACTTCGAGAGAGTATTGGCGATGTGCCGGGCGATGGCTTACGACCTTTCTTTCCCGCCGGCGATTGTAGTCGGAGTGATCCACGCGGGAGAAAATCCTGATTACCGAGCGCTGAGGTGGTCGGACTTGACTCCTACGTACGATGAGAACTATCCCGGTTCCGGTGGAGGATCCGAATTTCGCCTAGCGATTAAAGAAGAAATCATCCCTCTTATTGAAGCTCATTTTCGCTGTTCGGATGAGCGGATATACTTGGGAAGTTCGCTGGGAGGGCCATTCGGAGCCTATCTGATGTTTCATGAACCCTCGCTTTTCTCTAGCTATGTTCTCTCCTCGCCGTCTATCTGGTGGGATGATCGTATTGTCATGGACTACGCCACGTTCTATGCTCTCGGAAACTCCGACTTGAACGCTAATTTATATTTTTCCAAAGGGGGATTGGAAAATCCGATCGCGATCAGTGAAGCGCAGGATTTCTACGACCTGATGAAGACCAATTTTCCCGACGATAACATTAGTTTAGATATCCCCGAGGATGAAAATCACTCTAGGGTCGTCACGGAAAC
>JANQKI010000275.1 GCA_028281165.1 Opitutaceae bacterium
ATTATGCTGGCTCCGAAAAGCCGAGACTGGAGATTGGGCAAGCTCCAGTCTCATATAGCCCTTGGCCACACTGAAGACGCTATTGGCATGCTCTATGAATTTATTAATGAAGAGCCTGACAATGTCGACTGGTGGAAGCTGCAGGCCAATCAGTTTATTGCTGATGACGATGTAGTTCGAGCGGCCGCCAATCTCTCTGTCGTAAAAGATATGGGTAAGGCGGACGGATATGCCCTGACCCTACTAGGCGATCTCCTCCTTAACGAAGGCCTAGTCAAACCGGCTCTAGAATCGTACCTGGAAGGTCTCGACAGCAAAAGCGTACGACCTCGTCGCATGTTTGAAGTAGTGAATTCGCTCATACAGCTCGACGAGATTTCCGATGCAACGAAGCTGGTAAAGAAAATCGATTCGACTATCGCTTACCAGCTCGACGAAGACTTGCAGCTTGAGATGCTCAATGTCAAAGCTCGCCTTGCCATGGCGGATGATGATGTGGAAGGAGCTGCGGGCTATTTGGGCGACGTTGTATCTAAAGATCCTCTGAACGGAAACGCTTTGCTGACGCTTGCCGATCTGGAGCGTTCGCGAGGCGATATGGCTAAAGCGGAACTCTATGCTGAGAGCGCCAGCAAGCTGGACAGCTTTGCCCATCGAGCCTTGCTTCTGCTGGCTCAGCTTAAAGTCGCTCAAAGAGATTACAAGGAAGCCGCCAAGCACTTGCGTCGAGCTCAACAGATCTCGCCCAGGGAGTATGTGGCCGACTACCTTTTGCGTATCGAACAAGCCGCGCTACGCATGTAGAGAATTATGAACCCATCACATGGATACAAACATTTAGAAAAAATCAAATTTTAGCCTCATGAAAAAGATGCTATCCTCTTCCCGCCCCTTTGTTTTAGTCATAGCCTTGGCCAGTTCTTTGACCATAGCCCCGTTTGTCTCATCTGAACCGTTGCCTACCTTGCCTGAAAGCCCGGTCCGGCTAAGCAGCAATGAGAACGCTTTCGGCTATACGCCTAAAGCTAAAGAAGCCATGATCAAGTTCCTCGACAGTGGTAGCTTTTACAATCGTAACGACGTTTCCGATCTGATTGCCGTGTGCGCCAAAAAGGAAGGCGTACCCAACAATTACATACTGACGACGGCAGGATCTGGTCCTCTTCTAATGATGACCGCCTTGGCCTATGCCGAGCCAGGTGTGAATGTGGTCACGACTGAAATGGGCTACACCCAATTGACCCGCAAATTTGAAGCGCGAGGAGGGGACGTCAAGTACGCCGCGTTGTCAGAGGATATGGGATACGATTTCGATACGCTTAGGGCGGAGATCGACGAAAACACGAAAATCGTCTACATTTGCAATCCGAATAACCCGACCGGCGTGTTGGCCGACCCGATAGAACTCAAGAAATTCGTAATGTCGGTGCCTTCCGATATACTAGTCTTTGTCGATGAAGCTTATCTGGAGTTGGCTGAAGCAAGTTTCGCGATAAACACCTGCGCGTTGTTGGCGAAATCCAGAGACAACGTTATCGTTACTCGTACTTTCTCAAAGGGCTATGGCTTGGCTGGGTTCCGTATTGGCTATGCCATTGCGCATCCAAAGATTCTAGCAAAGATTTCAGATTTCTACATGGGACCCCCAAGTTATATCGCGGCTATCGCAGCCCAAGAGGCTCTTAAAGATAAGGAGTTCTTGGCTGAAAATATCGGTAAGTACCAATCAGTGCGAAAATACGTCTGCGAGGAGTTTGATAAAATTGGAATCGAGTATGCGAAACCTGAGGGAGCCTTCATCTACTTTCGTTCTGGAATAAATCAGGAACTGCTTCAGGAAACGATGCTGGAAAACGGCATTCGTATCAGCGGATCGCGCGAGTCAGGCGTAGCCAAAGGCAGTTATGATGATTGGGCGAGAGTGAGTATTGGGACCAGGCCACAGATGGATCAGTTTCTGTCTCTCATGACTGCTTTGATGGCGAAAAGCTAACGAGTCGTTTCGATGGGGTGGGAGTTCCGATAGCAGAACTCCCTGCCTTTTAGCTGACTGCGTGCAAAAGGCTCGCCAGTTCTGAGGTTCGAGTTAATGCATTTTTCAGTGCTTCTCCTCTACGTTAACTCGATATCATGAATGCGACGCAGCTAATTGTCATAGCTGTTGGCCTTGGCTATTTTTGGTTTGTTTTCCGCAGTCGCGGGAAAGTCGATTTCTCAGAATTCGCGGTTGGATCCAGGCGTATTGGCGGATTCCTTACATTCGCAACGCTAGCAGCTACCTATGTGGGGCCGGCTATGACGCTTGGATTGTCCCGCGGCGGATTCTCGACAGGGTGGCTTTATCTGCCTTTCGGTTTATTCGCTTCGGTTAATCTTTATCTGACTGCTCGCTTTGTTTCCGCTCGGATTCGCGAAC
>JANQKI010000030.1 GCA_028281165.1 Opitutaceae bacterium
GTCACTGGCTCTAGTGGAGACGATACGATTTCGGGGGGAACCGGCACCGACACCATCAATTTCTCAGGAAATAGGGAGGACTACATCGTCACTGATAACGGAGACGGCACCTATACGATTGAAGATACGGTAGGAGGTCGTGACGGAACGGATACCGTTTCTCTATTCGAAACATTCGCGTTCGCCGATGGAAACTTTAACGCAACAGAAGTACTGGTACAGCCAGAAAGCCCAACAGTCCTTGATTCGGCAATCGCCGATCAATCAGTGGACGAAGATTCGGCTTTTAATCTGGATATCTCCTCAAATTTCTCGGACGCGGATGGCGATACTCTTACCTACACTGCTGAACTCACAAACGAATCAGGGGATTTAATAGGCGATGGGTCGCTGCCAAGCTGGCTGTCTTTTGACACGAATACAGGCCAATTTTCGGGAACTCCAGAAAATGGAGACGTAGGCGATTTCTGCGTTAAGGTTACAGCTTCAGACGGCTCTTCAACGGCTAGTGATATTCTTAGTATCACAGTTGAAAATACGAACGACGGACCCACCGTATCCACAAATATTGCTGATCGGACCAACGGAGAGGACTCAGCATTCAGTCTGGACGTCTCGAGCAACTTCGCGGACGCAGACGTGGGCGATACGCTTACCTTCTCCGCCACCCTGGACGATGGTAGCCCGCTGCCCTCGTGGCTATCAATCAACTCTAGCACTGGAGAACTCTCCGGAACCCCCGAGAATGGAGACGTCGGAACCATCTCGGTAAAGGTAACCGCATCGGACGGAACGGCCACCGCCGACGACACTTTCGATCTCACAGTATCAAACACTAACGACGGTCCTACCGTATCCACCAACATCAGCGATCAAACGGCATCGGAAGACTCGGCATTTAGCATAGACGTGTCTTCAAACTTCAATGACGAGGACCTAGGCGATACGCTTTCATTCAGCGCGACGCTTGACAATGGAGACCCGTTGCCCAGCTGGCTATCCATCGACACCAATACCGGGGAGCTTTTTGGCACTCCAGACAACGGAGACATAGGCACAATTTCAGTCAAGGTAACAGCTTCGGATGGCACCGCCACTGCTGACGATACCTTCGACATTACAGTGGAGAATACAAATGATGGCCCTATTGTTTCCACCAACATCGCCAATCAGAATACGAATGAAGATGCGGCATTTAGTCTAGACGTATCGAGCAACTTTGCCGACGCAGACGTCGGAGATACCCTCACCTTCTCGGCCACCCTAGACAATGGGGATCCACTACCGTCATGGCTGTCAATCGACACCAACACCGGAGAGCTGTCTGGTACGCCCGAAAATGGCGATGTCGGAACTATCTCGATAAAAGTTTCAGCTTCCGATGGAACTAACTCCATTTCCGATACTTTTGATTTAACCGTCAATAACACCAATGACGGTCCGACGGTGTCTACAAGCATCAGCGATCAGACCACTAACGAGAATGCGGCGTTCAGTCTGGACGTCTCTGGAAATTTCGCGGACGCGGATATAGGCGACATCCTCACTTTCTCCGCCACTTTGGACAATGGGGATCCGCTGCCTAGTTGGTTGTCCATCAACACTAACACGGGCGAACTCTCAGGAACACCGGAGAACGGTGATGTGGGAACCATCTCAGTCAAGGTGACTGCCTCAGACGGTACGGCCACCGCAAACGACACTTTTGACATCACAGTCACTGACACTAATGACGGACCCACCGTTTCGACTAGTATCAGCGACCAGACTACAGATGAAGACGCAGCTTTCAGTCTAGACGTTTCGGGCAACTTCGCCGACGCGGACATCGGAGACACTCTCACCTTCTCCGCCACTCTGGACGACGGAAGCCCTCTGCCAAGCTGGCTATCCATCGACACCAACACAGGGGAGCTGTCTGGAACACCGGAGAACGGGGACGTGGGAACCGTCTCCGTCAAGGTCACCGCCTCAGATGGTACAGCCTCAGCAGAGGACACTTTCGACATAACAGTCAATAATGCCAATGATGGGCCGGTAGTCTCAACGAGTATCGCTGATCAGACGGTCGACGAGGACGCAGCATTCAATCTAGACATATCCTCCAATTTCTCCGACGAAGATCCAGGCGATTCCTTAACCTTTACCGCTGAACTCTCAAACGAATCAGGTGTGATTATTGGCGATGGCTCACTGCCGAGCTGGCTGTCATTCGATCCGAATACGGGAGAGTTCTCAGGCACGCCAGAAAATGGAGACGTAGGTTCCTTCTGTGTCAAGGTAACCGCCTCGGATGGCTCAGCTTCTACTAATGACGTCGTTACCATAACAGTTCAAAATACAAACGACGGCCCAACGGTTTCGACAAGTATCAGCGATCTGACCACGGCTGAGGACGCCGCTTTCAGCCTGAACGTGTCGGGCAACTTCACAGACGCGGACGTCGGTGACACTCTGACCTTCTCGGCCACTCTAGACAACGGGGATCCGTTACCGTCGTGGCTGTCAATAAACTCTAGCACTGGCGAACTTTCCGGTACTCCGGAAAACGGCGATGTGGGAACCATCTCGGTAAAGGTTACCGCTTCGGATGGCACAGCCACCGTGGACGACACTTTCGACGTCACCGTTTCCAACACCAACGACGGTCCTACCGTATTGGTGGGTTCTAGCCAAACGATGTGGTCTGAAAACTTCTCTGATGAATCCTCGGGAGCCACCTCAGGAAACAGCGGAGCGTGGACAACCGACGACTCAACAGCAACCGTCTCTCCGCTTCACGGCGTGGAAAACGGAAGCTACGAAATCTCTCACTCCACAGAAGACGCATCAAGTGGGGCGCACATATCCTTCCGAACAGAGACAATCGATATTAGCAACGCCTCTAATCTGGATCTCACTTTCGACTTAATGTCGGAAGGAGACATGGAGACCAGCGGAACCAATCAGGATTCGTTCACCATATTCGCGATTGTCGATGGGACGAGTCATCAGATCCACCAACAGATTGCCAGTCTCTCGCAGGGAAACGGAAGCTTTCACACCGTAAGTCTGGAGGATCTCCCGCAGGGAGACAGTCTGGTCATTGAATTCCGAGGCATAACTACGGGAACCAGCGAGAGCTACTCTATAGACAACATCTCCGTTGGTGGACAAACCGTAGGACTTGTTGACCAGACCGCAACCGAAGACAGCTCCTTTTCCTATGACGTATCCAGCTCATTCAACGATATCGATGGGGATACGCTCACGTATTCGGCAACGCTAGACAACGGCGATCCTCTTCCCAGCTGGCTATCGATTGACGCCAACACGGGTCAACTTTCAGGAACTCCAGGCAACGATGACGTAGGATCCATCTCGGTCTCCATATCAGCCTCAGACGGTCAGGCTTCAGTCAGCCATACTATTTCAATAGATGTTGAAAATACAAACGACGGACCAACCGTAACAACAAGTATCCAAGATCAAACTACTGACGAAGATATAGCCTTCAGCCTGGATGTCTCAAGCAACTTCGCGGACATCGATGCAGGAGATACCCTCACTTTCTCGGCCACACTGGACGACGGGAGTCCACTTCCAAGCTGGCTCTCAATCAATACTAACACTGGCGAGCTCTCCGGCACTCCGGACAATAGTGACGCAGGGACTATCTCTGTAAAAGTAACAGCTTCCGATGGTACGGCAACGATAGACGACACCTTCGATATCACAGTTAACACTACCAACAGCGCTCCGACTGTGAGCTGGTCTTCCAGCCAAACGCTCTGGTCGGAAAACTTTTCGGACGAATCTTCTGGGGCCACCTCTGGAAACAGTGGGGCATGGACGACTGACGACTCCGCAGCCTCCACTACTCCAACCCATGGCGTTGAAAGCGGCGCCTACCGATTCTCAAAATCTACCGAGTCTTCGGACGATAATAGCGCTGTAGTCGTTTTTGAAACACAGACCATTGATATCAGCAGTCATCCCAATCTCGACCTATCGTTTGATCTTCAGGTAAGCGGCGACCTCGAAAGCTCCGGAAGCTGGCATGACTTCGTCGATGTATACGCGACTGTCGATGGCGTAAAGACTCAGATCTACAGTCAAGACGGCGATCATTCTAGCGGGAATGGAACCTACCACAACGTTTCCCTTCAAAATATTCCTAGCGGCAACTCGCTGGTCATTTCCTTCGAAGCGAAAACGACTTCCACGGGCGAAAGCTTCTATGTAGACAATATAACGCTGAATGGCGAAACGGTAGGACTCTCCCACCAGACAGCAACCGCTGACAGCTCGTTCTCCTATGACGCTTCATCAGCATTTTCCGATGCCGATGGCGATACGCTGACTTATTCAGCCACCCTGCAAAACGGAGATCCTCTTCCAAGTTGGCTCTCCATTAATTCATCGACCGGGCAGCTTTCTGGCACTCCGGGAAGTGGGGATCTTGGCTCCATTTCGGTAACCGTCTCAGCTTCTGACGGCCAGGCGTCAGTGGAAGACACTATCAATATAGCCGTAAACGCGGTTGATGAAAATATTAGCGGATCGAGTAGTTCCGATAATATTACGACGGGCTCTGGAAACGATACCATCGATGGTAATGGAGGAAATGATACAATCAATTCGGGAGCAGGAGACGACAACATCGACTCAAGAGACGGCTACGACACCGTCAATGCCGGTTCGGGGGATGACACCATCACCATCGATTACGGAATCGGGTCCGCAGGTAGCGGTTCGGGTAGCGGATCAGGTTCTGGTTCTGGTTCCGGTTCTAGCTTCGGAACCTTCGATGGAGGTGAGGGTGAGGACACCCTGGTTTTCGACGGTTCGAATCTGAATATCGATTTCACCAATCTCAACAACGACGCCATCAAGAATATGGAGACTCTTGATATCAATGGATCGGGCAGCAATTCGCTTAAGATCGGAGTCAATGACGTCCTCGACATGACGGACGACGACAACAAGCTCTTCATAGACGGTAGCTCGAACGACGAAGTGGATATTTCAAACGACTTTTCCAGTCAGGGAACCGAGACCATTAACGGAACCCAATACGAGCACTATTACGATTCGAGCTCAGGCGCTCATTTATACGTAAATACGGATATCACAAACGTGGATACATTCTAGCCAAACTATTAACAGATATATGAAAGCCTCGGTAGCGCAAATTAGAGCGATCCACTCAACTCTTTGCCCTAAGCAGTTGGGGGAAATTCTTTCCGAGCAATACGACCTTCCCGAAAATCCGATATGCAGCTACCTTCTAAGGGGCACGAACGACATCTACAAGGTTCAGACCAGCGGAGCGGCTTACTTCCTTCGTATCCATAGAGCGAACACTCGTAGCTATGAAAGCATCGCTAAAGAGGCGGATCTCCTGAAACTCTGGAAACAAAGTGGGGTCGAGATTGCTCAGCCTATCTCAAATCGGAATGGAGATAGCGTGTGGCAAGTAGAAGCTCCGGAAGGCGTACGAAACGCGATTTTATTCGAAGAAGCTAAAGGAAAACCAGACCCAACGCCCCAGTCTGAACTGCTAGAGGAAACGGGGCGAACGCTTGCTAAAATTCATAAATCAGGACTACGGTTTCCTTTAGTGGAAGGGTTTCCGCACTATGATACTGAATACTGTATTAAGGAAAGCCTCAAAACGGTTAGCGATTTTCTTCAATTTCGTTCGGAAATTAAAGAGTTCGGGATTTTCTACCAGAATCTTGCCCTCAATCTTAACCGAGCCCTGGCGGAATGCGATTTGAAGGATTTTGCCTGGGGCCCAGTCCACGGCGACTTTATTAGCTGCAACCTGATGCTAGGATCAGACGGAAGGGTGACCGTTTTCGATTTCGATCGTATCGGTTATGGCTGGCATGTATTTGAAATAGCCAGCTACCTAGGGCATTTATGCGTTCATAGAAATATTTCGGATTACAAGTCTTTGTATCAGCAGGTTTCTTACTTTTTCCTAAAAGGCTACGAATCCATTCAGACAATTTCAGAAAGAGAAAAGAACCTTATCCCAGCATTCTACCTCATGCGGCGACTTTGGATGCGCTCTGTATGCTGTCGTCAATACGTAGATTGGAGCAACCAGTTTCTCACTTTTTCCAATTGGAAGCATGACATCCACAAAGGAAAGCGCTGGGCTTCTGAAGTCTGTGGGATTAAAATCTAAGCAAGCCAGATTTCAATACACATCGCGAAGATAGCGTTTCTGGGACTTAAGCTCTTTGACGTACTCATAGGCTTCTGCATCTGTCAAATTTCCGTGCTTTTCAATGACGTCGTGTAAGGCTCGGTCGACATCTTTAGCCATTCGCGAAGCGTCGCCACACACATAGAAATAAGCTCCCTCTTCCAGCCAGGAAAACAGCTCTGAGCCCTGCTCTAGCATTCGATTTTGCACATAAACCTTTTCTTCTTGGTCACGAGAAAAAGCAGTGTCGAATCGAGTCAGAAGGCCTTCGCTAAAAAAGCCTTCGACCTCATCTTTGTACAGAAAGTCCCAAGCCGCATGCTGATCGCCGAAGAAAAGCCAATTCTTGCCAGTAGCTCCCCTCGCCTTTCGTTCTTCTAGGAAAGCCCTGAAAGGAGCGATCCCCGTTCCCGGGCCAACCATAATAATTGGCTTGGAATCATCCTCAGGCAAAACAAATGATTTCGTCTCATGAAAGAATATCTTTATCAGAGATTCGCCGTCATGGTCTGCCAAATACGTAGAGCAGACGCCTTTCCGCTTTTTGCCAAAAGAATCGTAACGCACAGCCCCAACAGTCAGATGCGCTTCGTTTTCGTGAGCGACAGGGCTAGAAGAAATCGAATACAAACGCGGAGTCAGTTTGGGAAGGATGGACACAAAAGACTGGGCATCTTCAAGATCTACTGGAAAGGTTTGAATTAGGTCTATAAGCTGACGACCTTGAACATATTCCTTCCACGTGGCCTTATCTTCCACTAGCGTATCCAATTTTCTACTCTTCGCCAAAGCTTTGTAGCCTTTGACGACTTTCGATCCAAGACCAGTAACATCGAACTGCGTTACAAGAGCATTCTTCAAAGACATTGTATCTCCGCTGGACACGACGACTGACTCACCCCCTTCGAATCCTAGAAACGCTACAAGATTTGCTACATACTCCGAACAGTTCTGCGGCAAAACAGCCAAGGCATCCCCCGGTTTGTAGGAAAATCCTGAGCCTTCCAGAGATATTTCGAGGTGCCTTGTTTCCTTAGCAGAACCAGTCCCGTTTAGATTCCGATTCACAAGAATCCGAGCAGGGAAAGGATTCTTTTTCCCATAAGACTCACCACTTTGATTCGCAGGTTTCAAATCCTCTTTTGAAGCGACAGATTGCTTTCCACTCATCGCCGAAAGTGAGGTTTCGATTGAGGAAAGCCAATTCTCATAGCTCTCATCGAAATCAACATCGCAGTCGACACGATCCGTAATGGGCTTAGCTCCCAAGCTTCGTAAACGTGTATCGAATTCTATACCACATTTACAAAAGTCTGGATAGTTCGTGTCACCCAAAGCCAAAACCGAAAATCGCGTTTTCTCCAACTTAGGAGCCGCATCGCTATGCAGCCACTTGTGCAACTCCATCGCGTTGTCAGGTGGTTCTCCGTCGCCATAGGTCGACGTAATGATGAGCAAAAGCTCTTCGGCAGACAACTTGCCAGAATCATAATCCGCCATGTCAACAACAGCAGGTTTGAAACCGGACTTTGCTAGCCGCTTGGAAGTTTGCTTAGCCAAGCTCTCGGCATTTCCTGTCTGGGATCCCCATAAAATGGTGACAGGTTTATGAGCAGCTGCAGATCCATTTTGGTCGGCGGAATTCTGTGCCGACTGATTTGAATACATTCCTGCTATAAAGCCATTCAGCCAAGCAATCTGTTCTGGCGTAAACGGAGCCGTCGAGGGAATTTCGGGTAAATTCGTATTCATAAAACTGATTTGCTAGGAAGCAATCGCCTGCATGTCATAGATTTCCTGCAGAGACTCGACAGAATGACGACGGTTGAAGGTGATAAAGCTTTCTCCTGGCTTCCGGTTTTCGAGATACACTTCGAGCACTCGCTTGAGCATTGGTTTCACTTCATCAAAAGGAACGCTCCGAAAAACCTCTTTGGCGACGCCTTGCTCATGGTCAACACCACCTCCCAAAACGATATGGTATCCTTCGACCGACTCTTCACCCGCTTTCACCTTAACTGCTTGTAGTCCAATATCCCCTACATAATGCTGAGCACAGGAATGCGGACAGCCTGTTAGGTGAATGTTGATTGGTTGATCCAATTGGACGTTTTCGCTCAAATAGTCTCCAAGCTGAATAGCTTGGCCCTTAGTGTTGGAGGCCGCAAATTTGCAGCCGGTATTTCCAGTGCAGGCCACTAGGCCGCCTTGAATCGAATCATTCTCGCTATCTAATCCCATCTTAACGAGAGCTGTCTTGACCGCATCTAGATCTTCATCACGCACGTGAGGAATAAGTAGATTCTGCCAAACAGTCAGCCGGATTTCGCCTCTCCCGTAAGTACGAGACAGATCGGCCAGGCCTTTCATTTGCTCCGGGAGCAAACGTCCTACTGGAACTGCTACCCCTATATAATTGAGATCATCTTGACTTTGTGAATGCGTACCCAAATGACCATGACGAGTAATAGCTCTACGTTGCTCGCAATCGGACAAGGCCAAACGAACCAAGGGAAAATCCAGGTTTTTCCCGGTTTCTTCCAGAAACCAATCGACGCCTTTGTTATCGATAAGGTATTTGAGCCTAGCTTTCTTACGATTAGTCCGATCGCCATTCTCGATAAAGACACGTATCATAGCCACAGCTACGGCTAAGCATTGATCAGGCTTCACGAGAATTCCCGAGTCCTTAGCAAATTGCTTGTGCCCCGTAATTCCCGCCAGCCGCACACGAAAGTAGACGCCTGGCTCGAGCTCCTTACCCTCACCAACTTTCACCGCATAGAAACCAATATCGTTTGTATCTGCGCAAACGCTGATCGCTCCTCCACCGTCAAAGGAGATATTGAACTTGCGTGGCAGTCCGTAAAGATCGCGTGTATTCAAAATCAGATGATTCATAGCCTTGGCCAAGGCGCGAACATCGTAGATCTCCTGCTTGTCGAATCCTGCCGTCGGAGAAGCTGTGATATTTCGGAGGTTATCCGCTCCAGCGCCACGCGAGCTCAAGCCCAGGTAGTTTAGCTTTTCCAGAACATCAACAGCATACCTTGGTTCAATCTGCCGCAGCTGGATATTGGCTCGCGTTGTGACATCCGCGTAGCCGCCCGCCCAATCCTCGGCCATCTCAGCTAGGCCTACTAACTGATCAGCCTCTAAAATTCCCGCCGGGATACGACACCTCAACATAAAGCCATCCTGGGCCGGACTCACATTGAAAAGCCCGTAGAACTTGAATCGAAAAATGTCACCACCCTGGGGCATCTCGTTCTTTTGCGAACAGGCAATAATTTGCTCGTAGCAATCGAGCCCATTAAGCTCATACTTTATCTTCTCCTCTTTCGAAAGGTCTTCGATCGGAGTTCCATAAACCGTCTCTGCTCGGGCGAGATCCACAGTCGCGCTATTCGGATCGGATGTATATTGGCCCTGGCTGGTTCGTCCCACAAAAGGATGATCCCCTCTCAGATTCATTCCTGTGAAAAACCCGGCTAGATACTCTTTCTGTTCAACTGAAAAAGTTTGGTCGATAGGGGGGTTTTGTAGTTCCGACATGGTGACAAAATCTTGGTCAATGGCTCTTCCGTTTACGCCAATAAAGCTAGCATTATAGATGCCAAAAGAAGCGTATCCGAAATTCGCTCATATGCCCCTTGGCAAGGAGAGGAAATGCAGCCACTCGAAACCTACCTCCAAGAGTCGAAATTAAGCGAAGAATGGAGCTATGGAAACGAAGGCTTATCCAGGGCGCTTAAAAATACATGCGCGAAATTAATCCGTTTTTAAATATCTATGAAATCTTCTCATGCGACTATTTCGCCGACGACGACGACTCAAGGATTTTGAAAAATAGCCTCAAAGAAGAAGCTTCAAATCATCAGGCGCCGAAACTGCTCAACAGCCTTCTCAGCCAAATCAGCCATATTCACCTCTTCAAAACGGATTTATGAAAATCAGCGCCAGTACTAAAGCTATCACCGCCGGAACAGCCTCGGCTCTCGGCCTGATACTGGCCATCTATATTGGCTCAAATGGATTAAAGCATTTCGATCATGCTCTGTATTGGTATGCTATTGGCTCCATAGCAGGAGCGTTTGCAATAGGTTATCGCTTCACACTCTGGGCAAGCCGACCCCCTTCGCGCCTCTACTTCAAACGCGGGCTTCAACTCCTTTTAAGATCCGGCCCCAAGTATGAAGCCCGCAGGAAGAAAACCCTTCCCGAAACGGAGCTCGCCAAGGCGACCGCCATCAATTTCGCCGGGCAAAATTTTATCCGCAAAAGGAACTACTACCGCTGGATTATGCATCTGTGTCTCTCCGGCGGTTGCGCCCTAGCCTTTGCCATTACCTTCCCGCTCGTCTTTGGCTGGATCCATTTCGAAACGCCTCTGGAAGACGCCGAGGTGTATCATGTAATGGTCTTCGGAAAACACGTCGACACATTCAACGTACACAGTCTTAAAGGCTCCTTGCTTTTCAACTCTCTCAACATCGCTGGCATCCTAGCATTGATTGGCGTAGTGATGGCCTCGGTACGACGTATGACCAATGCCGGAGAAAAGGCAGTGCAGACTTTTTATGAGGACATCCTCCCGCTTATCCTCATTTTCTGCGTTGCGATCACCGGACTAGCGCTCACTGTCAGCTACAAGTATCTTGCCGGGCAAGGCTATGAAGCGCTCGTTTGGGTGCACATGATTACAGTCATCGCCCTAATCCTTTACATACCGTTCGGAAAGCTCTTCCACCTGTTTCAGAGAACCGCATCGCTTTGCGTCAGCATGTATAAGAAAGCCGGTGACAACGAGGAACAAGCCACCTGTCTCATTACTGGCGAAAAATTCGCCTCGAAGCGTCATGTCGAAGATCTGAAAATCGTTCTAGACGAACTCGGCTTTGATTATCGATTCAAGGATGAGGACGGAAACGAAGTTCACTATCAAGACATCAGTCCCAGCGGCCGTCGCCGCCTCCTCGCCGTCAATCAAGGCAAACCTCTCGGCAGATGATTTTGAAAGTGAACCCAAGTTCTAAATACGTATTTTTATAATTTCGCAATTCCTCTTACATAATTAAAACCAAATGGCTACCTTAACTCAGAGCGAAGCTGCCTATAAAGAAACCTTTGGCCCTAGCCTAAGCTATGTTCCGCAAGGTGGTTGGGACACCCGAGAACCAGACAAGTTGGTGAAGACGCATTGCTGCTTTTGCGGTGTCCAATGCGGCATACAGCTCAAAGTCAAAGACAACAAGGTAATCGGCTTTGAACCTAGAGAAGACTTTCCCGTCAATAAAGGCAAGCTGTGCCCCAAAGGCGTTAAGCGCTACATGCAGAACGAGCATCCCGATCGCCTGTTGGACCCATTGATCCGCAGCGAGCAAGGAGGCTTCCGCACAGGGACCTGGGACGAGGCTTTTTCAAAAACTGCAGACGAGATAAAACGTATCCAAAATAAGTACGGCAAGGATGCGTTCGCCTTTCTCGGCGGCGCTTCCATGACTAACGAAAAGGCCTACCTCAATGGCAAGTTCGCCCGCGTGGCTCTTCAAACCACTAACATCGACTATAACGGTCGTCTCTGCATGGTCAGTGCAGGAGCGGCCAATAAAATAGCCTTTGGGGTCGACCGAGCGGCCAGTCCTTGGAGCGACATTCCCAAGGCCAGGGTCATCATTATCGCAGGTTCAAACCTGGCGGAATGCTTTCCTGTATTAACGCAACACATATGGGAGGCTCGCGATAACGGAGCGAAGATTATCGTCATTGATCCGCGCATCACCCCCATCGCCCGTACCGCGGATCTATTTCTTCCAGTCAAGCCAGGTCGCGATAGCGCCTTGGCGAATGGCATTCTTCATCTGATGATCAGGAATGACTGGATCGACAAGACGTTCATAGAAAATCACACCGAAGGTTTTGACCAAGCCGCTTCATTAGTGGTTAAATACACCCCAGCCTACACGGAACGTATCACGGGAGTGCCGGCAGCCAGCATCGAGAAAGCAGCCGAGATCTGGGGGAAAGCGGAGACCTCAATGCTGATGCACGCTCGAGGTATCGAACACCACACCAAAGGTGTCGAAAACGTCCTAAGCTACATCAACATTGTCCTTGCCTCTGGGCGCATCGGCAAGGAAGGAAGCGGCTACGGAACCATCACCGGACAAGGCAATGGGCAGGGAGGCAGAGAGCATGGTCAACGCTGCAATCAGCTTCCTGGCGGTCGTGACATCAATAACCCGACTCACCGCAAACATGTATCCGATTTCTGGGGGATCGAAGAGTCCAATCTGCCTCAAGAAGGACTAACCGCTTGCGAGATTATCGATGCCATCGAAGAAGGAAAAATCAAAGGTCTACTCTCAATCAGTTTCAACCCTCTCGTATCCATTCCCGATACCGAACGCACCCGCAAAGCCTTGGAAAGCCTTGAATTTTACGGAGCCATTGACTTTTTTCTCAACGAAACAGCTCGATTCGCAGATGTTGTATTCTCTGGTTCACTACAAGAAGAAGATGAGGGAACGGTCACCACCGGCGAAGGTCGATGCGTTAAGCTGAATCGTTCCGTCACTCCGCCGGGCAACGCTATGGAAGACTGGAAAATCATTTGCGAGCTTGCCAAGCGCCTGAGCAAAGAGAGTTATTTTTCCTACGAAAACACCGAGGAGATTTTCGAAGAGTATACCTCTGCCTCCGCCGGAGGACCCATTGATTATAGCGGAATGAGTTGGGAGAGAATCGAACAGGAGCAAGGAATCTTCTGGCCCTGTCCCTCTCCCGAACACCCTGGAACGCCTCGCCTATTCGAAGGCGGGCAGTTTTTCCATTCTGACAGTAAAGCTCGGTTCAAGGCTTTCGACTATCGCCCACCCGCGGAAGACATCGATCCGGAATATCCTATCATCTTCACTACAGGTCGCGTTGTCTCTCAGTATCTCAGCGGCACTCAGACGCGTCGCATTGGAAGCTTGGTTGACCAGTATCCGGAACCTTTATGCGAGATACACCCAATATTGGCCGAGAAGCTTGGTATCCAGGATAAGGATATGATGAAAGTCTCTTCGCGTCGCGGCAGCATAATTTTACCAGCTCAGATTGTGCAGACCATTCGTCCAGATACTGTTTTCATTCCCTACCATTGGGCCGACAAGAAAGCCGCCAATCAATTGACCAATCGAAAGCTAGACCCTACTTCGAAAATTCCTGAATTCAAGGTCTGCGCCTGCAAAGTAGAGAAAGTAGCAAGAGCGTCCAGTAAAGCAGCTGCGATCAATGGCCATAATGTCGGAAAGCCGCCAAGCCAGCCAATTAACTTTTATACAAAACCACCATCCTCCTTTTCCAGGCAATTTCCCGCACGTCAAACATGACATATATGTCATATAAGCGTATATGAATCTTACAGACAAGTTGGAGTTCTTCGTCGACCAATCGCGTTGCATTGGCTGCCAGGCCTGCGTCCAGGCTTGCGCGGAATGCGACACCCATCGTGGGCATGCCATGATTCACCTGGAATACGTGGATCGTCCCACTGGGGTGCAAACCGCTCCCGTCGTTTGCATGCATTGTGAAGATCCAACTTGCGCCAAAGTATGCCCCGCCGATGCCATCAAGCAAGATGATAGAGGCGTCGTTCACACCGCAGCCAAGCCACGCTGCATATCTTGTTCGAATTGCGTCCTAGCCTGTCCTTTTGGTGTTCCTAAAATGAATACAGGCTACGAACTCATGATGAAATGCGACATGTGCTATGACCGCACCAGCGTCGGAAAAAAGCCTATGTGCGCGACCGTTTGCCCGAGCGACGCCCTGTATTTCGGAACACGAGATGAAATCGAACGCATCCGCCAGGAACAGCCTATCAACGAATTCCAATTTGGAGCTCAGCTCGTCAAAACTAAAGTCAATATGATGACCGCTCCCCAAAAAGATACTCTCTTGATCGATATCGTTCATTTTATGTCGGGAAATAGCGAATACAATCCTTTAGAAAATATTAGGAATGGAGCCCCTGATGCCGCTATGAACGCCGTTTGGGAGGATTTGCCAACCCAAGAAGACATCGCCAACGAGGATCTCGATCCGGAAGAAGTACCCGCTCTTTTTAATTAGAATTTTAAATACAATGTCGAAGAGCGAACGAAACGATTGCCCCGATTGGAAAAAGGAATACCCAATAAAGCAAAGCGAGGAGCATAAGGCTTCGCGCCGCTCGTTTACCAAGGTCCTCGGTCTAGGCGTTTTGGTCGCGACAGGGGGAGCCCTAACTAAGAACAAAATCTTAGCTACTCTGGAAAGTTTCGAACCCAAAGCAGTGGCGGAACTAGACGAACTGGCAGTGGGAGAATCCAAACTTTTTCACTACCCAACCGAAAGCGATCCTTGCATTCTCGTCAGAATAGAGCCGGATCGTTATGTAGCCTATAACCAACGTTGCACCCACCTAACCTGTCCCGTACATTACAATCGCGACCGTAATCAACTCGTCTGCCCCTGTCACAAAGGCTTTTTCGATGCAAAAGACGGCAGTGTTATCGCCGGCCCTCCTCCTCGCGCCTTGCCTCGCTACGAGGTTAGCATTGAAGGCAATCAAATCTGGGTGCGGTAGAAACCGGTAGGGAGGCTTGCCAGCTTGACGGAGCTCGCGGACGGAACCCTAGGCGTTCGAAAATAATTTCCTTTCGCAGTTCCACTAACTCGTCTACACAAGAATATCATTGAGCCGTAAGGCTATTGGGTCTTCATTATCCATCCGTACGCCGATTAATTACAACTCATTACTGTCATATCCAGTAATTCACTACATGTCTCCTTTACCCAAATCGCTTTTCTTGTGCCTAACGTTTCTGACCATGTCCTTCAGCACGTCTTCCGAAACCCAAACGAAACCGAACGTCCTTCTTATCCTAGCTGACGATATGGGCTATACCGATCTCGGAGCCTATGCTGAAAGGACAACAGGAACGCCCCTCGAGGGCCAATTCTACGAGACGCCGCATCTCGACAAGCTGGTCAACGAAGGCGTCGCCTTCTCGCAAGCCTACGTCTGCCCCCTTTGCTCACCCACCCGATCCAGCCTTATCACAGGACGATACGCGGCAAAAATAGGGTTCATGACTGCAACAGGTGGCCGAGCCCAAAGCTGGTACAATCAAGGCTTGACTCCGCCATCTGGATACATGGCTCAAGACGTGACTTCCTGGAAAGACGACATTAAGGAAGAGCAAGCCCTTGAAAATGGCTCAACCCTCATCGCTCTTCCTGCCGGCACGCCCTACGATCAAGGACGCGACGAAGTCACCTTAGCCGAAGTCCTCAATCAACACGGCTATCGTTCAGCCTTCATTGGCAAATGGCATTTGGGCGGACATGGCTCGAAGGGCTATGAGCCACATGATCAAGGCTTCGAAGAAATCGCCTACTATGATGCCGGCGGTTCGCATTACTTCGATTGGCAGAAGGCTTGGGATCGCAAAAACCCGATCCACGATACAATGCCGCAAGAACAGCTCCATATCGGGAAGTCAGGTCAACCCACCGACGAAAATTATCTTACCGACGACCTCACCGTACAAGCAACCCGCTTCATCAAAAGCCACGTCGAGTCTCGAAACGAGAAACCCTTTTTCCTCTACTTCTGCCATTTCGCCCTGCACGGACCTTTGCAGGCGAAAGAAGAAGACATTGCCTACTTCGAAGCTAAAGCAACCAAAGGGTGGAATGGCCATACCAACGCCACCTACGCCGCTATGACGCGCTCGCTCGACGATTCGGTTGGAGCCTTGGTTAAAACGCTAGAAGAAACCGGCCAACTGGAAAACACCTTGATCGTCTTCATGAGCGACAACGGAGGCGTCTCCTGGCCGCTTAATCAAAAGACGCGGGACGATGCTACGCGCCCCACTCACAACGCTCCACTCAAAGGCGGCAAAGCCATGGTATTCGAAGGTGGAATACGCGTACCGCTCGTTTTCTACTGGAAAGGCAAGCTAACTCAATCTCAATGGATCGGCCGAGCCGTGGACTGTAACGATATTTTCCCTACCATTCTCGAATACGCAGGCATCGACCCTCAACCCTTCTATGCCTCGGCCGACCGACCCGCCATCGACGGCAGAAGTATTGCCAGCCTGATTGGGAGCTCCAACAAAGAAACCACTTCGCAGTACAACCGTGAAACTTTCTTTTGGCACTACCCCTTCAATGTTATCGTTCACAACCCCGTCGATAATCTGCCACTTACTCCTCACTCTGCCATTCGGAAAGGCCCACACAAACTTATCTATGATTGGTCCGGCCGCCTTTGGCTCTACAACATCGAAGAAGATATTTCCGAGACTAGCAACCTAGCCGACGAAAACCCCGAGCTCGCCCAATCCCTCTTCCAAGAGCTCAGCACTTGGCTCGAGCAAAACGTATCCGATCGCTACCTACCCACACTGAACTCCAGCTACAATCCTGCCCAAGACGAAAGAGACTACCCCTTCACCGACTTCCGCCAGAAATTCCTAGGAGCAGACCAAGCTATCAAACCCGCTCCTGAACAAGAGAAAGCGGATGCCTAGCTTCTAACCACGCGTAGAGAAAGCTCCAATTATTGAATACATATAAAAGGGGTGGATTTTGAAATAGTGTTGTCTGTTTCCAGCTAAAAGCCGTCTTGCGTTCGCCTGGACCATTCCTCAGGGTTTAGCTTCTTAACCCCTTCTATTAAACCTATGAAAAAACTCATTCTTGGCTCTTTCCTCGCTGCCCTGGCTCTCTTTTTCTGGGGCTTCATTTACTATGGCATCAGCGGCATTCCCTACAAATTCCTCGGCCAATCCTCCGACACGGTGGCCCTTTTGCTCAAGGAAAGCTTTCCTGCCGATGGCACTTATATCCTACCCAACCCCACATCCGAAGACATGCAGGAGCTAATGCAAAGAGGCCCTGTAGCCACCGTGCATATCAAAAGAGGTGGTTTTGACCAGCACGCCACAATGATGGCTTCTGGCTTCGTTCATGGTTGGATTTACTGTCTGCTACTGGCTCTTCTTCTTAATTGTGTTGGCAAGAAAATGGAATACGGAAGAAGAGTAGGTTTCATCGCGCTGGTCGGCATTATCGGGGCTTTCCTCGCCCGTTTTGGCGACGCGATTTGGTGGCACCAATCATGGAGTTGGCAGTTTTCCAATTTTGCTTACACAGCGATCGGTAGCGCCCTTGCTGGTCTGGTCCTCGCCAAGTTTGTTTCCAAAGAAGAAGGATGATTGGAGAAATTAGGAATTATGAAGTATAATTTATGAAGGTTGAGACATGAATTATGAAGTGGGAGTAGATGAGGCTTGGCTGGTTGAGGAGAGCAGTAGTGATCTGAGAGCGCGAACGAAGGATTTTGCTCTTCGCATCATTCGATTGTATTCGAATCTTACTGACTTTTTGGCAGTCCAGAGTCAACTGGTCAGGGAGCTTTGTAAAGATCCCCGGAGCAAGCTCCGAGGCATTTGAAATTGCAAATTTGAGATTTGAGAACGAAGCAAGCTTCGAGGAACTAAACCTGAAGAGATTAAAATAGGACTGGATCGCTACTTAGCCTATTGCCAAAGTTGTACCCTCTAAACTGTCTCGCGCATTATAATCATAACAATAGCCAGCTTGTCTGCCCTTTTCATAAAGGCTTTTCCTGCCAAAAACAGTAATATTGTCATCACCCCCTTCCTGCACCTTGCCTGAATGTCAGGCAACTATCGAGAATTCATATCTGGGTCGAGCAGAGATGGAATTCCGAATAGAGCAGTTGGCATAAGGGCAGGAGAAGTTATACCACTTACGAAAAGTTTGGTACAATGGCGGAGATCCAGTTCATTCCCCTCTCGAACTTTCATAATCCATTACGGTCAAGAGGAATTGAGCTTCCAATTTTCGGATGCACGCCTTGAATGGAAAGCGCCCTTCCCGTCGAGGCTTGTTGCGCGAATTAACTATCAGACTAGTTCCCAACAAAATGCTTACTAACTCAAATCTCGCCCTCATAAGGGTAGCAGGAGCCCTTCTCTGGGCGGCAAGTTTCTCGAGTTTCCTTAATTCGCAAGAAGAAGTCGCTTCCATCGAAGTTTACAATTATCCGGACGTCATCGTCCCACCGACTTCCGTTTTGGACAACCAAACTCCATTCACGGCAGAAACCAAGCGATCCGAGCGCTATGCCGTCGAAGTCGAGCAAAATGGCCAGGCGAAATCCGCCTATGTGATGTTCACTCCCAATCCACACGTTACCGGCAATCTGGGATTGAGTCCAGACACGCATTGGACCAGCTTTTCCATGTCTGGAAAGGTTAGCGTGACTGTAACCAATCTTTCAGGACCGATCACGAGCTGCCAAATCTACCCAAGCAGAAAAGGCTACACGGCAAACATCCAGGGCGATACGGCGAGTTTCACAATCGACTCGGCATCCGGCCAGATACCCCTGCAGCTTTACCTTCGCATCAACGAAATCAACCAGCACCCGCTTCTGGTATTCGCAGATCCACCGGAAACGGATGTCCCTGACCGCAACGACACGGACAATGTAGAGATTATCCAGACAAGCGACGACATCGAAACGGTCCGCTCAAAGCTCTCTAGCGCCAAGCTATACGCTGTATTCGAAGAAGGCATACATTCCTGGGGGGAACTGAAAGACTCCAGCTATTCGGGCTATCAACTGCCTTACGTGTCCAACAAGCGCATCTATGTTCCTGGTGGAGCCTATGTGATCGGGACCTTTCAAGGCTCAGAGGCAAGCAATACCAAGGTCTACGGACGCGGCGTCCTCTCGGCTTGCGGGAAAGATCGCATTGCCACTTCGGTAGGCATCCCCTACTCTTTCGTGGAACAGACTGGCAGCGGATCCAATCAGATCATCGAAGGGTTGGTGACGACCGATCCTCCCCATTTCCATCTCACCTACCGGGGCGAAGTGGTCATCGACAATGTCAAGATGATCGGCTACTGGCACCAGACCGATGGTACCGTGACGGGCGACAACTCGGTTGTGAAGAACACCTTCATGAAGACCAATGACGACTACATCAAGGTGTACTCGAATAACTGCTACCACTACAACAACACGATGTTTCATCAAGTCAACGGCGCCCCCTTCCAATTCTGCTGGGGCGGCCAGAATGGCGACAACAACTTGATGGAAGACACCTACATCATCTACAGCTCCTACAATCCTGGCGCTAACAACAAGCGGAATACGGCAGTCATCTGCGCTCGCAACGGACCGGAAGCCATCACCGAAAACAATACCTGGGACGGCATTTACATCGACAATGGCTGCCACAAGCTGCTCGGCTTGAACGCCCAGAACGAGCCAGCTTCCATCTGGCGAAACTTCACCATCAAGAATGTGGAGATCAATACCGGATTCGCCGATTCTCCGCAGGATGGTCCTAGCTATCTTCTGGACGGCACAGCCAACAATTTCGTGAACATCCGATTCGAGAATCTGTTCATCAATGGAGACCCCATCACCGGCGCCAATACGGGAAGCGATATCGACGGCGATGGCAAGATCTGGTTCGAAACGGGCGGCGAGTATCCAACCTTTGAAACAAATTATCCCGATCCATCCGTATCGCAGCTGGAAATGCTGCTCGAGGAGGCGCTAGCCATGCCAAAAGTTCGCGTAGTGGTCAACGAAACGAATCCAAATTTCAATTACACTTGCATGTTGTCAGACAACATTAAGAATTGGCAACGCATCTCCCTTGGCTATGATCGAAGCACCAGCTCTTGGCTCACTGGCGACTCCAGCCTATCGATTTCTTCCGCCAATGAGCTGAGCGATGGAGGATGGCAGCTCACCTTCCACGACGCGAATGCCGCAAGCCCCTATTTCTTTCAGATAGCCATCGAATAAACGAGGCTATGCCTCCTTCTAGATGGCTACATCTCCGAGGCTTGGGGACAAGCCTCTCTACAACAACTAGGGCATGATCTAGAGATGTCTCTTGGAAAATGTCCCAGAGGTCAAAATATAGTTGCATAATACAACTATATTCCGCATTGTTCCATCGATGCCTGCTAAGAGACAAGCTTTCTCACACGAAGACCTAAATGATTTGCGCGAAGCTCAGCGAAATCTGGTTAGGGAGCTTGGATTTCTGGACGGCTACGTTGCCGAACTACAGGCTACCAATGTTCAGTGTCACGCCCTTATCGAAATCGAGATGCGGGACGGCATCACTTCAGGCGAGCTGGGCGAAGTCCTTCTCATTGAGAAATCCACGGCGAGTCGCTTGGTGAACGGACTTAAATCCAAAAATTGGATACGATTGAAAACAGACAAAAACGACTCGAGGCGGAAACTGATTTCACTAACTGCTAAAGGAAAAAATCAAGTTGCCCGAGCCCACGAAAGAGCCAACAAGGAAGCAACAGCGGCCATGAAGTTGCTAGATGGAGAGCAGCAACAAGCGGTCATAACAGGAATTTCTTTATACGAAGAAGCGTTAAGAAAATATCGACTTAATAGAACATCATCATGAACAAAGCTCATTTTTTCGACCTTGGAGGAACCCTGTTGAGACTGACTGCTGATGACCAGATCTACGTGGACACGAATGGCAAGGTTGAACTGCTTCCAAA
>JANQKI010000082.1 GCA_028281165.1 Opitutaceae bacterium
ACGTCATTTTCCACAAGCCTTCGAGCAAGCAAACAGCCTTGCCCAAATGCGTTCTTCCCGTAGGCGTCTCTCAATTCCTGTTGCTCTTTTTCTAACTCAAAAGCCGCCAAGTCGTCGCTTTTCATCAGTCGAATAGCGTCATCGTACATATCCGTGTAAGCCGTTACCTTCTTCTGCTTGTAGCGTGAATGAAATTCCGTATCAAAGGCATCGGTAAGCATTAATGTATCGTGAAATTCCTCTTCTGTAACATTTTTCCGAATACGGCTATTTTGTAGACCAGATTCGGGATTACCGATAACCAGAGGAGCGTATCTTGGCTCTAGGAAACCGTTGCTTCCCCCCGGATTAGGACTACCAATATGAACCACGCTCGGCAGGTTGGGATTACGATGTCCATCGTATTTAACCAGCCAAGAACCAAGTCCAGGATGAGCAATCGTTCCCCGCTTGATATAGCTGGAATGCATGAAATAGCGGCCTTCCTCATGAGCCCCCTGATTGGAACTCAGAGAGCGAATGACAGCGAGTTTGTCCATCTGCTGGGCGACTCTAGGAAAATGCTCGCTGACGCGAATCCCCGAAACGTTTGTCTTAATCGTTCTCGTCGAGCCCTGAATATCCGCCCCGGGTTTGGTATCAAATGTATCCAAATGACTCATCCCCCCTGCCATGTAGAGATAGATAATATTCTTAGCGGTAGGATTTCTGAGCGGAGCTGTTCCAGCAAAAGCCTTGTTGCGAGCTGCTAGCGGCATCAGACCGACACCAAGGAAGGCTTTTGCCGAGTAGGCAAGAAAATCGCGGCGATCCAGATCTGATAATGTATTCAAAAATTTCTTCATAACGCTTCTATCTAAGGTTTATTGAATGAATCGAAATTCCTGCGTATTCAAAAGAGCAGATATAAGTATCTCGTATCCCTTTCGCTCGCCATGTTGCTCCATCTGCTGCCTCGTCAAATCAAGTTCTCTTTCGCTCGGCGGCCTTCCAAGAAAACTCATGAAAACGATGTCCGCTCTATCTTTGGGGGACTCAGCATTTCTTAAAGAGGTCGATAGAGGCGAATACCTGGTCTTCAATAAGTTCTGAGCCTGACCGTTGAGCAATGCCAGAGCTTGAGGAATAGATGCTTCCGTATTCGAATTTTCAATAATCTCTCTATCGGATTGTCCGAATTGCCTAAGGAAATGGCCAGGAGGCGCCGGAGAAACGATTTCCGAAGCTCGAACCATTGAAAGATTGTAGCGAGGCCGACGCTGCTCCCCCTTTCTCCGGTACGCATCGGATTCTCCTGCCATATTCTCGCTTTCATCAGGCGACATTGCCATCATCTGTCCTGAGTTTCCCGATACTTCTTGCACCATACGTTCAAGCATAGCGTTTTTCTCGCGACGCAATCTCTGGAAATCTCGACGCAATTGCCTTCTTTCATTTTCAGATGAGGCGTTTGCCAATTTTGTCTGATAATTTTTTTCGGCCACAAGAAACTTTTCTTCCGTTTCTCCAAAGCTCTTGACCATCGCGTAGATCTCTCGTCCCGAGATACTCTTTAGGTTTTCTACGTGCTCCTCCAATGACTTCTCTCCCTCTCTTAAGCGCCGCACCTGAGCATCGCCACCAAGACGCATATCCAATCCAGGCACTCCCAAGGTCAAGACGGAATCCCAAATCTGCTCAGCCGTCATGCGACGCAGCAAAGGTCCTTGAAAATAGTAGGCTTCGCCAGGCATCGGATCCTCGGCTGAAGCCGCGCTTTGATAGGTACGCGTATTCAAAATGGTACGCATGAGCTGCTTCATATCGTAGTCGTAGGAGACCATCAGATCCGAGAGAAATTCGAGTAACTCAGGATTTGAAACGGGCGTATCGTCTTTAATGTCGTCAACAGGTTCCATCAAGCCGAAGCCCATTGCCTTCCGCCAAAGCCGGTTAGCAATTACAATGGTGAAACGAGGATTTTCGGGAGCTGTCATCCATTCGGCATAGGCTGTCCTTGAATTTTCATTACGACTTAATTCGACTTCCTCACCAAAAGGAGTTTGAGGAGAAATGGCCTGCTTCGGCCTCCCGTTCTCGTATTGATAGTCGTCCGGAAGCCGTAGTTTTCTACTGGTAGGTTTCACTTCAGCTTGCAGCGGCAAGAAAAGGTCACGCACTGCCCGACGCTGACCCCCCGTAACGCGGCTACGATAGTTGCTTCGGTCTCTTGGGTCGCCACCTTCTTCAATTACCTCGGCTCGCATTTGCCGTCGGAGGACTTGCTGAAATTCCTTGTACTCATCGATGTCCCGCAAGCGAGTTTGGGTCCTCAACCCATAAGTGTACGCAGCCATATGGTAGTACTCTTTTTGCGTCCACTTATCGAATGGATGGTCGTGGCACTGAGCGCATTGCATGCGGGTCCCGAGAAAAACTTGAGCGGTGTTGGACATGTTATCCAGTGGCATTCCCGCATCGCGCATGTAATACCCAACAGCCGGATCATCCCAAATAAAGCCCTCGGCAGTGATCATTTCAGTGACGAACTCATCGTAAGGCTTATTCCCGCGAAGGGAGTCTTTGATCCAGTCTTGGTAGGAAACCATTGGCGTGCGTCTGCCACGAGATTTAACGCGGAGGATATCGGCCCAGTAATTATAAAAGTGGCTTACGTAACCTTCTGAATCGAGCAGCTCATCGATTAGCTCGCTTCTCTTTTCGGGGTCCTTCGAATCGAGAAATCGCTTCTGTTCCGCGTAAGTTGGAATCCGGCCAGCAATGTCGAGGTGAGCGCGACGGGAAAAAACAAAATCGTCTATGGCGGTATTTCGCTCAAGACCCTCCGCTTTAAGTCCCTCAGCCACATAAAGATCGATCTGCTCAGCTGCTTCGAGCGTTTCTTCCAAGCTGTACTCTCGCGAGGCCTGAGTCACTAAGGGGATCGTCGTGGACAGAGCGAGAAGGATTAACAAATTTCCAGTTTTGGATAAATTCGCGAAAGAGAATGGACGGTTCATATGGCAATTCCTCAATTTCCTGCTTTCCCACGACTTCAACTAGGACAACATACAACTGCTCTTCTAAACGCCAATTTACGGGTAGAAGTTTCGCCCAAATTCATTTTGGGTCAAATCGGCAACATTAAATCTCTGATTAAAGGATACAGAAAATCAGCTGATCTGCAGTTTTTCCTGTCCTTTGACGAGATCGTCGAGAGCTTTAAGCCTGGAGAGAAATGGCTCGAGCTTGCTCAATGGTAGAGCGCAAGGCCCATCGCATTTCGCGTTGTCCGGATCGGGGTGGGCCTCTAGAAACAGCCCGGCTAGCCCAATCGACAAGCCAGCCTTGGCCAGATCGAAAACCTGACTTCGACGACCTCCAGCGGATTCAGCCTGGCCTCCGGGGATTTGCAAGGCATGCGTAACGTCGAAGATAATTGGATACGCGAATTCTTTCATTATGCCAAAGCCCAGCATATCGACAACCAGGTTGTTGTAGCCGAAATTCGTACCGCGCTCGCAAAGCAGTATTCGACTATTCCCAGCCTCCTCTACTTTTCGAATGATGTGCCCCACCTCGCGGGGAGAAATGAACTGAGCCTTCTTGATGTTAATAGCGGCCTTAGTTTTAGCCATAGCCACGACAAGGTCAGTTTGCCGACAGAGGAAGGCGGGAAGCTGAATGATATCGCACACTTCGGCAGCTGCTTGAGCCTGACGGGGCTCATGAACGTCAGTGATGAGCGGGACGCTAAACTCAGTTTTCAAATCAGACAGAATCGCGAGGCCTTTCTCAAGACCGGGACCACGAAAGCTGGTGATCGATGAACGATTCGCCTTATCGAAGGAAGCTTTGAAAACGTAAGGGATGCCGAGAAGCTCAGTCACGCGCTTCATCTCACTAGCAACCTCAAATGCGAGGTCTCTAGATTCCAGAACGTTCATGCCTGCCAATAAAACAAAGGGCATATCGTTGCCACAGGGGATACCGGCAATGTCGATAACCTTACTCATAGGAGCTTGATCATTTCAGCCACATAAGGGCTGCCAATTAAAAAATGCTTCCACGACCTAGCGATTGGAGTTTACCTCTGACCTCGATGTCAAAAAGACGCTTTTATTGGATAGACTTGGAGATGACCGGACTTGATCCGGAAACCGATCGCATTGTCGAGGCCGGAGTCATCGTAACCAATAAACAGTTGGAACCTGTCTTCGAATGGGAAACAGCCGTTTACCAGCCGCCCGAAATTCTGGAAAACATGAACGACTGGTGCAAACATCATCACACCGCCAGCGGACTAATGGAGCGTATCCCCAATGGCATTACAGAGCAAGATCTTGACGAAAAGCTGGCAGCCATAGCCCAGGAGCATTTCAAAAAGAAGAATCCCGTTGTGATCTGCGGCAATTCGATCGCCCAAGACAGAAAGTTTATCGACAAATACCTGCCGAAGTTCGCAGAGAGACTGCACTACCGTATGCTCGATGTATCCAGTTTTAAAATCGTTTTTAGGGAAATGCTTGGTCGCGAATTCAAGAAAAGCAATTCGCATCGAGCGATAGACGATATCCGAGAGTCTATTGCCGAGTTGAAATACTACATGTCTGCTATCGATGCTTCGGATCTGGCTCCTATTGACAATACGCCTAAGGAAGAGGGGCAAGAGGCAGGAGACCAAGCAGAAACAAGGGATGAATAATAGGGGTTTCTGCATGTCCCAGACATGCAGCTACGGAAATTTCCTCTAAATATCTAAACGCCTATGCGGAGCATCCTGAGCAGAGCGAAGTCAAAGTCCATGAACTCACGTTCATGGCTACACCCCCCATTCCATTCAAATCCCTTCACCCCGATAGAAGGCATCTACTTTCTCCGCTACATCTCGAAATCCAATATCGCTCGCGTAGATCGTCTTGTAGCGGCTAATGGCCTCATCGTTTCGATCTAGTTTCTCGAGGCACTCCGCTGTTAGGTAAACGACCTCCTTCTTAAAATCATCCATCGTCGATAACGAGGCATTGGCCGATTCGAGTTGCTCTAATGCCAAGTCGAAGAGGCCCTTTTGGATAAAGCACTTTCCTAAATTGAAAAGCGATTGGATCTTCAAGCTGGGGCTTCGTTGCGAGACTTGAAATTGCTGAATGGCCGTATCCACATCGTTGGCATTCAGAAGCAATTCGCCGTACTTGAACCGTTGAGTAAAGTCGTTGGGGAACTGCTCGACTAGAGATTTAGTTTCAGTGAGTTTGAATTCCTGTAGCTGAGCCTCGAGCTCCGCTAGACGACTATCGATTTCCTGAGTGTCGCTCGAAGCCCTTGATTTCTCCGCTTTCAAAGAAAAGATCTCTTGCTCCAGCGAATTTATCTTCAATTCGCTGCGGAATTGCCTGAGAATTGCATCCGACTCCGCTTGAGGAAGTGAAAAAGCTTTATCGAGCCAAGACAGGGCGTTGTCATAATCCTCACGAGCAGCATAGGCTTTGATGAGCAACTTGTAGTTGTCCAAATTCTGTGGATCTCGATGGATAGATGAAATGATATCCTGGATACGCGTCATCCGCTCGGAGTCGTCCATGACCATGCGGCTAGCGCGCTCCAATCTCTCCGACTCATCTCGATCTTTAAGCTTGGAGCGAAAATCTTCCTCCTCTTCCGCCCATTTACCCTTGTTTATGGAATGAGCGACGGAAGCGGATTTTACTAATTCCTGCACCCTTCCACTGTTAGGTTGCAGACTCGACAGTCTCTCGGCAATAGCTAGAGACTGATCGGTGTCGCCTACTTTGATGAGCGATTCACACAACCTCTCTAAGACGTCGGTATTTTCCGGATACCGTTCGCATATGCTTCCCAAACAGAAAGCCTCCGTCTCGTAGAGTCCCATGCCTCGACTTGCGTAAGCAATAAGAGAAAGGGCAGAAACATGGTAAGGGTCTTTTCTCAGGATACGCTCGCCGATCTCCATAGACCGGGCTGGCTGGCGTTTGAGCCAAATTTTTCCCGCCATGGCCACAAACCAGCCATTGAGTTGGTGGACAAACCGTTCAAGCCCACGCCGCGAGGTGGCAAAGAGATTCTGCTGAGCGGTTCTTAGCAGTTTTCTAACCTCAAGGCACTCTGGCTTCTGAGAAAGGATACTAGCACAAATCTCCACAGCGTATTCAAAATTCCCGCGCTCCATAGCCACTTTCGCGTTCGCAAAGCTCTTTCGCTCGCGATCGCTTAGACTTGAAATGGGAATCTCTTCCATATTCTGGATACTTGAAGGGACGAATGATCAAACTACCTTAATTCAAGATCTCGTCCAGCAGCCTCGACTAATCTATCAGCAGCCGTTTCGGCGAATGCTTGATCACTTGCCTCTACAAGCAACCGAAGCTTTGGTTCCGTACCTGAATAGCGAATAAGCAATCTTCCCTGATCTCCTAACTCGCTTTCAATTCGATTTATTTCGCCCTGCAGATTAGAGCAGCTTTCCAAAGGAGGTTTATCAACCGCCATCAAAGATTTGGATACTTGAGGGAATGCATTATATACCGACGCCAACTCCTTGATGGAACGTCCAGAATCTAGAACAACACTTGCTAGCTTGAGAGCGGCAAACAAGCCATCTCCGGTAATGCTGAATTCGCCAATGATAAGGTGACCGGACTCCTCGCCTCCCAATTTGTACCCCTCGGAAAGCATCAAACGGGCAATGTGTTTATCACCAACATCAACACGCTTCACATTGATTCCATTCTCCTTCATGGTGGCATCTAGTCCAAAGTTGCTTTGAACTGTCGTTACCAGAGTGTCCGCCGAAAGCTGGCCTGAACTCTTGGCTGCCATGGCCAGAATAGCCATAACTGCTTCACCCGGTAGCTTTATTCCTGAAGCGTCGAAAGCGATCATTCGATCTCCATCTCCATCAAAAGCAAAGCCGAGGTCAAAAGTTTCATTTTCAAGCAAAACCTTAAGCGATTCCGGATGCTCGCTGCCAACGTCAAGATTGATATTCGCGCCATCGGGAGAAGCTCCAACAACCTCTATTGTCGCTCCCAGTTTGCTGAATACACGCGGAGCAATTTCGCTCAAAGCTCCATTGGCGCAATCGAGAGCAATTCGCACGCCCTGGAAAAGGCTATCGTCAAAACTGGATACAACCGCATCCTCGTAAACTTGGACACCCAATTCGGGAAATGAGACGTCTTCACCAATTTTTGCTTCTCCATCGCATAGCAACTGGTCCAATCGGTTATCCAAATCCAGTTCCAGCTCTTCGGTTAGCTTGGTTCCCGAGCCAAGAAAAAACTTAAGACCATTGTCCTGACAGGGATTATGAGAAGCGGTCAGAGAACACGCTAAAGCCGCTCCAGAAACTGAAGCCATCTTTGCAATGCTCGGAGTGGGGGCGATTCCTAGGTCAACTGGCTCGCCACCCTCAGCAGAAATCCCATTAGCCAAGGCTTCGAACAATTGAGCGCCCGAAGCCCTCGTGTCTCTGCCAATCAGAATTTTAGGCGTATCCGCATTCAGATGACTTCGCGCCAGGCCCACCGCAGCTCGTCCGGCATGGTAGGCTGTTCGCTCATTGACAACAGGACCACCAAACTCGCCTCGGATACCATCTGTTCCGAAATGCTTCAATTTCATAGCGAGGAATAAAAATCGCGAGTCTGCTCGACTTTCGTCCTTACGTCTCCTCCCAAGAGAAGCTCACGCGCCTCGGGGATGCCGTCCTTAATAGAGCCATAGCGCCCAATGATTCTGAAAGCTGCTGCCGCATTTAAAACTACACTGTCTTCGAGAGCCTTTGGAGCTTCCCCAGCGAGCAACTTACTAAAGATTTTCAGATTTTCCTCTACGTCGCCACCTTGCAAATCGGCAAGACTGCCAGAATGAAGCCCAAAATCTTCTACCATCCATTGATCGTCGGCATCCGAAAGGGCCCCAATTCCTCTGGTTATGTTCAATCCGGCAACGCTGAATTCGTCCATTCCTCCATCAGTTCCTAGGTCGCAATGAGCAACAAAACCCGCTTTCAAACCCATTTTAGTCAACGCATTGGCCATGACGTCCATAACCTTGGGACTGTAAACCCCGATGAGCTGATAGGCAGGCGCTCCTGGGTTGATCATCGGTCCCAAGAGATTGAATACGGAGTGTTTTCCTTCCTCAGCCAAGGCTTTACGCACGGGCATGATTTCCTTGAAGGCGGGATGAAAGCTTTGGGCGAACATAAAACAAAAACCAAGAGCCTCCATCGCTTTATTCAAAGTAGCATCATCCGCTGTAATATTCACGCCCAGAGCTTCGAGCAAGTTCGCGCTGCCGCATTTGGAAGTTATGGACTTATTGCCGTGCTTGAAAATCGGAACGCCAGCGGAAGCTAAAATGAAAGTGACGGTAGTGGAGATGTTAAACGTACCCTGCTTATCTCCTCCTGTACCACAAACGTCGATTGCCTTGTCTTTCCATGCGTCGAGTCCTGGATTCCTAGCCAACTCGCGAAATCGATTTGCCAAACCTGCAACTTCATCGGGCGATTCTCCCTTAGCGGAGAGTTGAATCAGGAATTCTTTCTTGTCATGACTCGCAACATCAGGAGAGGCCAAGGCATCAGCAGCAGATGAGGCTTCCATGAGAAGCAAGTCCTCCCCACTCGCCGTCTTATTGGTCAGTTCATTAAGCTCCATAAGGACATAGCTGTAAAAAGCTTAGGTTCTGGAAACAACGTTAAACCCAGAAATAAACTTGGTATCAAGTAAGAGAATCCACGCTATTAACCCCAAGAGCGAAGGGAGATTTTAGATATTTTCCGGCAGCTTCGAACTTGACGGTGCAATACCCAACCATTATCAACCCCACCTTTTCAAAAATTTCGCCTAGCGAAAAACCTAGGAATTTTCACAAATGGCCAATCCAAAACGTAAGCAATCCAAACGCCGCAGCCGTCTCCGCCGTGGAGCCAATCGCTTTGAAGAGCCGCAGCTCGCCAAGGACCCCATCGATGGTTCGGCCTTCCGTCCACATCGCGTTAATCCTAACAACGGCATGTATCGCGGGCGTCAGGTCATCGATGCCACCGTTTAAGGAATCTCGGCCTTTCCTCTCCGCAATCCCGCAAAGCTTAGCCATTTTTAAATATGCACGATCAGGGTAGCGCCTGCATCGCCGTAGATGCCATGGGCTCTGACAAGGGCCCTTCCGAAATGGTCGCCGCTGTAAAGCTGGCTTTGGAAAAATTCCCCGACCTGGATCCCGTAATAGTCGTGGGACAAGAGGAGATCCTCGCTCCCCTTCTACAAAAGGAAGGCATCGAGAATCATCCTAAGATTTCGCTGGTTCACGCTTCTCAGATCATCGAGATGCACGACAAGCCTCTACAGGGTTTGAAGACTAAGAAGGACTCCAGCATGGCGAGGGCCATAGAGCTGGTAAAGGAGGAGAGAGCCCAAGTAGTGGTCAGTTGTGGAAATACGGGAAGTCTCACGGCTATCGGAACTATTCGCTTACGTCCTATGCCTGGTGTCGAGAGGCCGGCTTTGGCCAGCGTTATGCCACACAAAACAGGCCATTTCGTCCTTATCGACGCGGGAGCTAATCCAGCCGCTAAACCGGAGCAGATCTCTCACAACGCCATTCTGGGTAGCAATTATTGCAAGATAGCGCTGGGCATGGAAAACCCTCGTGTTGGTTTGATGACTATCGGTACCGAGGAGGGCAAGGGGAACGAAAATGTAAACGCGACCAATGAGATTCTCAAACAGCTGTCAGGGATTATCAACTACAGTGGTCCTATCGAAGGTTTCCAGCTTTTCGAGAATCATGTCGATGTGGTGGTTTGCGATGGCTTCACTGGCAACATCGTTTTAAAGACCTGCGAATCCCTTTTCAATTTGCTAAAGGATTTCATGACGGAGGAGCTTGGCCGGAATCCAGTACGAGGTCTTGGATACTTGATGTCAAAGGGCGCTTATGACGCCATTAAAAACCAACTTAAGCCCGAAAGATACGGAGGAGCCCCGCTTTTAGGTCTCAATGGCAACATCCTCAAGGCGCACGGTTCGAGCAATCGCGAAGCCGTCATGAACGCCATACGCATAGGGCACGAAATAATCCGCAAGGATTTGAACACGAAGATTGTGGAAGACATCGAAAAAGCGAACGCCTTTATCTATCAAACAGCCTCCTAACCCCCGGCTGGCTTTAGTAAGGAATCCAAAACCGCTTTTTCCCAAATTAGAATTTGCTGATTGCCAGCCATTAAGCCTCCTACCATTGAATTTTCCTGCATGAGTTCTCCCACTTCTTCGGTAATCATAAAAGGCATAGGCTCATTCACGCCAGAGAAGGTACTCACGAATGGTGAATTGTCTGAAATGGTGGATACTTCCGACGAGTGGATTAGAACGAGAACGGGAATTCGGGAAAGAAGAATTGCGAAAGAAGGCGAGACGGCTTCGACAATGGGAGCGATTGCCGCTCAACGAGCCATCGAGGATGCAGGACTGAGCGTCGATGAAATCGACTTGGTTATTGTAGCAACCATCACCCCGGACATGCCCTTCCCTTCCACTGCCTGCCTAGTGCAGACCAAGCTAGGAATATCCAATGCCGTTTGCTTCGACGTAGAAGCGGCATGCTCAGGGTTTCTCTATCTGCTGGAACTCGGTTCGTCGCTTCTCAAAGGCGGAACGAAGTATCGAAACGCGTTAGTTATCGGTTCTGAGAAGCTTTCGAGTATTTTGGATTGGGAGGATCGAACGACGTGCGTTCTTTTTGGTGACGGAGCTGGCGCAGCGGTGTTGTCGATTTCAGAAAATGGAGAAGATGGATTGATTGACTTTCGGCTGGGAGCCGACGGTACAAAATCGGATGTCCTATACATGCCTGGCGGAGGTTGCTCCCTACCCGCAACGATAGACAGCATTGAGGATGGGAAGCACTTCCTGAAGATGAGGGGCAGAGAGGTTTTCAAGCTTGCCGTAAAGGTTATGGAGCAATCGGCAGCGGAAATTCTTGAACAAAACAATTTATCGCCTGACCAAATTCAATGCGTGATTCCTCATCAGGCTAATCTTCGCATCATCGAGTCCATTTCGACTCGTTTGAACATTCCCATGGAACGGTTTTTTCTTAATCTCGAAAAATACGGCAACACATCGGCTGCTTCGATACCGATCGCATTGGATGAGGCCTATCGTAGCGGAAGGCTCAAGAGTGGAGACCTTATCCTAATGGTCGCTTTCGGGGCAGGCCTCACTTGGGGAGCCTCGCTTATGAGGTGGTGTTAAACAATCGTAAACTTAGACTTGATAGATTCGTTCGGAGTAGTTTCCTTGTGCGCCCCATGACTCGTTTTTTTCTCTTTGCGCTTTCATTTCTAGCGGTCGTCGTCGGAAGCCAGGCCGCAAACATCACTTGGGATCCTGAAAAGGGTTATCAGTCTGACGAAGTCGAGCTCTCAGGCCTTCTGCCTGAGGAGGTCCAAAAGGTGCTGGATTGGATGAATCAAGGGCGCAAGGCCGAGGAAAATGGCAACCTACGTACGGCTCTGAAGAAGTACAAACGGGTACAAAAGAAATTCCCTAAAAGCCAGTACGCCCCAGAGGCTGTTCTCAGGACCGCAAACATTCAGATGGGGCGCAACAAGATCGACCAAGCTTTCGAGTCCTACTATCTTCTGGCATTCGTCTACCCCAATTACGGAAGTTTCAATGCGACCGTAGGTGAAATGTACAAGATCGCGGTAGCTCGCCTAGAAACCTACCGGGACAAGATTTTTTGGGTCTTTCCAGGCTTTCTAAACCGGGATCGAGCGATAAAGTATTTCGAACGGATCATCTACATTGCGCCTTACAGCGACTACGCCCCCCTATCATTGATGAATATCGCGGGCGCCCATGCTAAGAAAAAGAGCGAAGCGCTGACCATTTTCGCCTTGGACCGCCTTATCACCAACTATCCCAAGAGCTTCCTCACGCCCGATGCTTATATTCAACTAGCGGAAACGCATGCTGATCTGGTACGCGGACCATACTATGATCAGGGTAACACGGAAGACGCTATCACTTATTTCGAAGATTTTCTTATTCAGTTCCCAGAGAATAAAAATGTTAATCTGGCAGAAGACGGACTAGCCGACTCCAAAAATATAATGGCTCTGAGCAAGCTGAAGATCGCAGATTATTACTTTCATAAACGCTCCAATTACCACGCGGCAAAGGTTCTCTACAATGAAGCGATTACCATCGCTCCGAAATCGAAAAGCGCTGATTTCGCCCGCGGCAAGCTAACGCAAATCGCCTCCATTGAAGCTAAGAAAGACGAAGTTGAACTCGCTGAAGCCGAACGTGAAGAGCCGTCTCTTGAAGACATGGAGCAAAAGGCGAGGAAACGCGCCAAGCGCAAAGTCTTGGGCATTTTCTAACTGGGCTTAGATAGCTCTTAATCCTCCACAACTCATTTGATGAGTTCAAAAACCTCCCTACTCTTTTCAGGATTCCTTTTTTACTTTATTCTGATTGGCTGCGCCTCCTACCAATTGGGAACGCCAGGAGGCGACGAATACTCTTCCGTATACGTAAAGCCAATACGAAACGACTCAACGTATCCGCTTCTTGAACAAAGCCTGACAAGCTCGATCATAAGAGCCATAAACGAAAGCGGTAGCCTATCGACTGCTTCTCAATCCAATGCGGAAACAACGTTAGAGATTATCGTCTCTAATGCCAATCGAGAGATAGCGGCGGTAACTTCTCAAGATGTCGGTAGAGGGAGAAAATTTGAAATGCAGTTCGACGTGCTCTGTTCCCTTTATCGGAACAATGGCAATAACGATATCATCTTTCAGAATCGAAGCATTTCAGTAAGCCAGGATATCTTCGCAGACAGTGGTCAAGTGAATGCCGAACATCAGGCTGGCCCTGAAATCTCGAGAAAGATATCTCAAAGGGTGGCAAACCTTTTGACCGACGTTTGGTGAGGCGTAATTAGCGATCCTGCGGCACGGAATGGACGAATAAGATAATTTATCTGTTGAGCGGCAAAACGGATCGAAAGAAAATAATTGGGTATTAGATATCCAAGATAACTTTTCTTTGGACAAATTGAATCGCAATCGCTTCCTAATTTTTCCTTTGTGATTCTTTATTCATCTAATGGAAGCTCCTCTACTCGCACCTTCGATTCTTGCTGCCGACCACTCCCGCCTAGCGGATGGCTTAATTGCGGTCGAAAATGCGGGAGCAAAGTGGCTCCACATCGATGTCATGGATGGTCATTTTGTGCCAAATCTGAGCTTTGGACCACAAACGGTTGCGGATCTGCGCCCTAAATCGGATCTGTTTTTCGATACGCACCTGATGCTGGATAATCCCCAGGATTATATCGATGCCTTCATAGACGCTGGCTCTGATCAAATAAGTATCCATGTAGAGCCTGACTACGACGTGGAGACAACACTGGAAAAGATAAAAGCGAGAGGCAGAAAAGCAGGCATTGTATTCAATCCCGGAACTTCTGTAGACAGCCTCGAACCTTACCTCAAAAAAGTGGACCTTGTATTGGCAATGACCGTACAGCCTGGATATGGAGGACAGTCATTTCAGCAAAGCGTCATGGCGAAAACGAAACTCCTAAATGATTGGCGAAAGGAATCTGGATTAAGTTTCAGGGTTCAAGTTGATGGTGGCATAAATCTGGATACAGCTAGAATTTGCTTTGATTCTGGAGTGGATACGTTTGTAGCCGGTACAGCTTTTTTCAAATCTTCAGATAGAACTCGATTTTTGGAAACCATTGAAAGCATGGCATGAAAACGTTGAATCCGACCTACAGAAGAAAGGATCTTGAAAAGATTCTCGTATCCGAAGATTCGATATCGAAACGAGTCAGGGAATTGGCAGCTGATTTATCCGACGAATATGGGAGCAACGATGTAACGGTGGTCAGCATTTTAAGCGGAGCCATGGTTTTCACGGCAGATTTGCTAAGACTTTTGGAGTTTCCCACCCGACTGGACTGTCTTCGGGCCGAGAGCTACGGAAATTTAGCAGAGTCTTCTGGGCCGCCGAAGATTACAAATCCACTGAAAACGGATGTGGCTGGAAGGCATGTTCTTATAGTGGATGACATTCTTGACAGTGGCAGGACCTTGAAGAGCATTTTGGAATATCTGGGCCAAGCAAAACCCGCTTCTTTGAAAAGCTGCGTGCTACTCGACAAAAAGGATCGTCGGAAAGTCGATATAACAGCTGATTTCGTGGGATTTGAAATTCCGGACGCCTTCGTTGTTGGCTACGGTTTAGACTTTGCTGAACGCTATCGCAATCTGCCTTGTATTGGAATTTTGAAACAGGAGTTCCAAGAGTCTGCTGCTCACGAGCATTGAAGAGATTTTTCTGAATCAATGACCTCAGCCGCCTCCGGCCTCACTGCGACGTGACAAGCTGGTCCTTGCTCCAACCGTAGTCACCTTTTGAAGACCATGGATTCCATGCGATTGAGGTCTCCGAGTTGCAAAATACCATTGCTTTGTAGACTTGGATCAACCTTTAAGTTAAATGATGATAATCGCTGATAAATGGAGGGACTACGAAATTCTTGAGTGTGGGGATGGCATGAAAAAGGAACGGTGGGGGGATGTCATTTTAGTCAGACCAGATCCGCAAATTATTTGGCCGCTACAAAGTAAGGACTGGGGCAATTTCGATGCTTATTACCATCGGAGCAAAAGCGGTGGGGGACACTGGGACTTTAAAAGAGACCTCCCCGAGAGCTGGCAGATCACATACGATGACAGTACGTTCAAGATTCGTCCAACGAGCTTCAAACACACAGGTCTCTTCCCCGAGCAGGCGATCAACTGGGATTGGATCCAAAATCTGATTAAGAATGTGAAAGGGCCGTTATCAGTTCTTAACCTCTTTGGATATACAGGAGGAGCGACCATTGCTGCGGCCAAAGCTGGAGCGAACGTCTGCCACGTAGATGCCTCCAAAGGAATGGTTCAGTGGTGCAAGGAAAATGCGGCTTTGAGCGGTTTGGCAGAGGCTCCTATTAGATACATTGTGGATGACTGCGTGAAATTCGTGGAAAGAGAAATTCGTCGTGGCAATCGATACCATGGAATCATCATGGATCCTCCATCATACGGGAGAGGCAAACGAGGAGAGATTTGGCAGTTTGAAAGGGATTTATGGAAACTGCTACAAAGTGTATCAAAGCTGCTTTTCGAGAAACCTCTCTTCGTATTGATAAACGCCTACACTACAGGCATTTCGCCAACGATAGTTGGAAACCTGTTGAACGAATCGCTTGCGGCTCGCGCCGGGACTGTCACCTCTGGAGAAATTGGCCTACCCATCTCGGAAAGCTCGAGCGCCCTACCCTGCGGTATCTATGCGAGATGGACTGCTAGGAAAGAAAGTTGAAATTGTATTTGTTGGTTCAATACAGAAATTTGCAATAGAAGGCGAAAGTCCAAGGCCCTCCGACCCGTAAGTCTTGCAATATGTTAACCTTTTTGTAACAAGGCTTGCTCGCATTTTACTGGCAAGCCAATCCATTGAAAATCAACTTGATTCCATGACCGAAACCAAACGATTCATAGGCAGACCCTTCCATGCAATCTAGAGATTTTCTGTCCAGCAAGTTTTTCGAGTACTACAACAATATTGATTACCACACCTACTCGGAGGAAAAACGGCGCCTGCAAATCGAACTGCTGAATCTTCAGCATTGGGTGATTGAGAACGACAAAAGAGTAGCCGTAGTGTTTGAAGGTCGGGATGCGGCAGGAAAGGGATCTTCTATCAAGAGGATCACCGAGTATATGATGTCGAAGCACTACAGAATCGTTGAACTCGGCATACCAACGAAAAAGGAATCGAAGAATTGGTTTCGTCGTTACCATCAACATTTTCCCTCGCCAGGGGAAATAGTGTTTTTCGACAGGTCTTGGTACAATAGGGCAATGATCGAGCCTACAATGGGCTACTGCTCCAAGTCCCAGTACAAGTATTTTATGAACAAGGTGCTGGACTGGGAGGAAAAGCACATTGAAGGAGGCCTGATACTGATAAAGCTCTATCTTTCTGTCTCCAAGGACACCCAGATGGTGCGTTTCAAGGAACGCCAAGTGGACCCTTTAAAGTACTGGAAATACTCGGAAAACGACGAAAAGGCTAGAAAGTACTGGGATGTCTACACCGATTATAAAAATCAGATGTTTCGCAAGACATCGTCAGCAAAAAGTCCTTGGGTAATCATCAACTCAAACAATAAGCTCGAGACGCGTTTGAAAGCGATGCTCTATCTCATTTCACAAATTCCCTACAAGGAGAGGTTTGATTTCATGCCGTTGGCCAAGGAAAAGAAACGCAAGCGTTTCAGCATTACAGTGGAGGGTGTGTCTTTTAAGAACCTAAACTACAGACAGTATAAGCTGCTCGAGACCCTCGGTTCTCTCTATCTAGCTAAGGGATAGACAGTTATTTTCTTGAGTCCAGGAAGGTAGATCCGATGGTTCCAAAAGGAATGAATTGGTACTGCGTACACACTAAGCCAAAAAAAGAGGCTCTTGTGCTTCACTACTGCCAAGAACAGTTAGGACAAGAGACATACTTTCCCAAAATAAAGCGACGGAAGACCATTCGCAGAGTTAAAAGAATCGTTACGGAAGCTATGTTTCCAAGATATATTTTCTGCCGATTCGATCTCACAAGTCACTATCGTACAATTAAATACGCCAAGGATGTCCTAGGCATCATAAGCTTCGGCGAGAAACCGACAATAGTACCAGACCACATTATTGAGGAGCTCAAGGACTGGGGAGGAAGCCAATTGGACTTAATCAGCTTCGAGCCAGAACTACAACCTGGAGACGAAGTGGAGATTCTCGAAGGGCCATTTATGGGCCTCAAAGCGATTTTTCTGGAGGGCATGGGCAAAGACGAACGAGTCTCCCTACTCCTCTCGATGATGGATTCGGAGGCAAAACTGTCTATTGAGCATTCGAAAATTCGAAAAACCGAGACGAGCTAAGGCTGATCGGTTGAATGAATTATCAGATTTACTGCTAGGTCATACGTTTATACCGAGTGAAAATGAACAGTTTCAAGGGATCAAAATTGGGCTAAAGACCTTAAATTTGACTGAAATAATTCCTTTTATTTAGTAATATTAAGCCTAGATCTATTCATGAATAATCGTTGAATGGCTCATGAATCATTTAGAATCTATTATGATTCCCTCTATGCTAAGCCATGCAAAATGAGTCAAAAGATGAGCAACATCAGCAAGAAAGATTGCTGTAAACTGCTCATTGGAGATTGAGTCGCCGAAGGGCAATGGAATTTATTTGCTGTTTAGAAAAGCCTGCAAAGGAAGTGAGGCCAACTCTTCATGATGGAAGCGGAAACCTGTAGTTAAGATATTAATCAGCAGTGTCTTACACAATAGTAAATCTCTATGATTTAACTCAAAAATGTGACGATCCAGCGCCAAAAACAGTTCATAAATTGCATCAGAATCTGGGCCACTAGAACCCACTAATGGAATCCAGTAAAGAGCCATCGGAGATAGCTCTTTCGGGCGTTTACTCGTAACGCCGAATTTACCCATAGAAGAGAAAATGGGATTGTAATCGATGAAATTAAGAGAGTTTCTTAAATCGTTCGTAAATGACTACTGCCATTAGAAACAACCAAGCTCGACAATACTTTCGCCTCGGAAAAGGCGTAGTTAGCCAGCCAGCTGAATCAATCAAAGCAGGCACAAGCTGTGAGATTAAGGACCCAGAGGTTGGGGATTTGTCGAGGGAAGCATTTAAACAAAATCAGGAAGTGTACCAAATCCCCCTTTGGAAACGCGCACTGGACATCTCAGTTAGTTTAGCAGCAATTTTGGTTCTTTCACCTGTTTTTTTGTTGATAGCGATCTACATTAAGATCGTTTCGAACGGCCCTCTCCTCTTCAGACAAGAAAGAGTCGGTTTCCAAGGTAGAATTTTTACATGCCTGAAGTTCCGAACAATGAAGGTCGGAGCCTGCACAACTGGCCATCAATGCTATTTTCAGGACCTGATAAAGTCCGAAAAACCAATGACCAAACTAGACTCCAAAGGAGACTCTAGGATTATCCTAATGGGTTGGGTTTTAAGAGCCACTGGTCTGGATGAATTGCCACAAATTTTCAATGTCTTGATAGGTGACATGAGCATAGTAGGTCCTAGACCAAGCATTCCGAGCGAGTTTGAGCACTTTTCAGATTACCAAAAGAAAAGATGCAATACACTGCCTGGACTAACCGGATTGTGGCAAGTAAGCGGAAAAAACAATACCACATTCAGTGAGATGATAGATTTCGATGTAAAATATACTGAATCCAAGACACTATGGATAGATCTAGGAATTATTATCAAAACGCCTATCGCGCTTATCGAGCAACTAAAGCAAACTTACTTCGCTAGAGTAAGAGAAGAAATCACTCCAAATCGCGAGGCGGCGAACCTGAAAGCGTAAGTAATTCGCTAAGACTAAGCTCACGAAGACTTTTCTCTGGAGAATCAAGGAGAATAACTCAAGTTTTCGAGTCGTTCACACTTTTTTTCTGCTTTGCCGGAATTGGCTTAAAGCAATCGCTCGGGACAACCGAATCAATACCATACAAAGATTACTGTTGAAGGAGAAACACGCTACCTTGTTTGGCGATAAGCAATTGTCAGCAAGCAAGTTACCTTGCGAAAAAGTAGAGTGTTCGTCTTTCGACGTAGTCAAAAGTTAAAGCAAATGAAAGACGAACTCAGTACCGCTCAGCACGTGAATTGCTGGGAGGCACCGAAATGGCGGTAGCATGCTGAAGAAGATCAATATGTAGCTGATCAAGGAATTTGATGCTCTAACAGACGAAAAACCAAAGGAGCATAAGGTGATTCAAAAAATAAAGTTATCATGAGCAATTCATTAAACATTGGAGTCGTTGGGTGCGGTTATTGGGGCCCAAATCTGATTCGAAATTTTCGCTCTCTACCTGGTTGTAATATGAAGACTATGTGTGACATAAGCGAAGAGCGCTTAAGTCACCTGAAAGGTCTGTATCCAGAAATCGAAGGCGAAACAGACTATGAAAAGATGCTAAGCGACAAAAGCATCCATGCCATAGCGGTGGCAACTGCAGTCAGATACCACTATCCGCTAGCAAAAGCCGCTTTGGAGGCAGGAAAACACACTTTCATCGAGAAGCCGATGGCCAGCTCTACCGAGGAATGCGAAGAGCTAATCTCAATAGCGAATAATAAGGGTCTTTCACTCATGGTAGGACATACCTTCCTCTACTCTCCAGCCATCCGAAAAATCAAAGAGATCGTCGATTCAGGGGATATAGGAGATATTCAGTACATTTGCGCACGGCGGCTAAATTTGGGCCTATACCAGAAAGATATAAACGTCACTTGGGATCTCGCCCCACACGACCTGTCAATTATTCTCCATATCATGAACGAGGTACCCCAAAGCATTAATTGCCGTGGCACTTCTCATGTAACTCCTGGAATAGAAGACGTCACCGCCATGAGCCTTCAATTCACAAACGAAAGATCTGCCATCATTCACAGTAGCTGGCTAGATCCACGAAAAATTCGTGAAATGACAATCGTAGGCAGCAAAAGAATGATCGTCTACGATGATGTCGCCCAACAGGACAAAATAAAGATCTTTGACGCAAGGGTAGAACGCCCGCCCCACTACGATACCTTTGCCGAATTTCATTACGCATACCACTATGGAGATGTCTACATTCCCTACGTAAAACAAGACGAACCACTGAAGACCGAAACCCAGCACTTTCTTGACTGTATTAATTCGTCAACTACACCTCTCACTAGCGGAGAAAAAGGTGCGGAAGTCGTAAGGATATTAGAGGCTTCTTCAGAATCGATAAGAAGCAAGGGAGCTGCCATCGAATATCATTCAGAAAAAACGGACAGCAACGGATCATCTACTTTTGCTTCGCTAGCCGACGCTCCCAAACAAACCAAGAAGAGAGCCACAGAAAATTTAGCCAAAACAACGAGACTTTAAGCTTATAGTAATATCTCCCAAATGCCTAAAGCTAAATCGCCCATTCGATGAACGTTCCTTTTTTAGATTTAAAAGCGCATCACGATCCCATCAAAGCTGAAGTCATGGCGGCTATCGAAGAAGTTATCGATAAAAATGCCTTCGCCGGCGGTCCATATGTTGAAAAATTCGAGAGCGAATTTGCTTCCTATTGTCAAACTGAACACTGCATAGGAGTAGGAAGCGGAACCGACGCGCTCTGGCTTGCTCTCCTAGCTCTTGGGATTGGTCCAGGGGATGAAGTTATCACAGTGCCGGTAACCTTTATCGCAACAGCTGAAGCTATCAGTTTTACAGGGGCCAAACCTATATTTATCGATATAGAAGAGCAAACTTACAATATGGATCCAACCAAACTGGAATCCGCTATAACACCACGAACAAAAGCGATAATACCAGTACACCTATTTGGCCAAATGGCAAACATGGATCCCATTCTAGAAATTGCGAATAAACACGAAATTCCAGTTATCGAGGATGCCGCTCAAGCGCACGGTGCAGAATATAATGGAAAGAGAGCCGGCTCAATGGGGCGACTGGGTTGCTTCAGCTTTTATCCGGGTAAAAATTTAGGGGCGTTTGGAGAAGCAGGAGCGGTTGTTACGGAAGATGAAGAACTAAGCAAAAAAATACGCACCCTACGTGATCACGGCCAAGCGAAAAAATACTATCATGATGTTATTGGCTGGAATGGTCGCATGGACGGCATTCAAGCAGTCATTCTAAGTATTAAACTACGGCGTCTAGAAAAAGCGACAGAGGCTCGAAGAAGAAACGCTACGATATACGACCATCTGTTGAAAATCGATTCGAGAATAGTTACGCCCCACCAGGGACCCAATCGCCGACATGTTTATCACATATATTCCATTCTTGTATCTGAGAGAGATCTAACCATTGAGAAGATGAAAGAAGAGGGAATCTCCTGCGGAATCCACTATCCACTTCCCCTTCACAAGCAAAAGCCATATAAGCAAGATGAAGGATCTTTTCCAGTAAGCGAAAAGTGTTCAGCAAAATTCCTCTCGCTTCCTATGTTTCCCGAATTGTCTCAGTCACAAATAAAAAGTGTTGCAGCAACGCTTAGAAACTGCCTATCGGAAGAATCGGCCGTTAATAATACAGCAAGGCAAAAAGAACTTAATCTGTAAAAGTATAACCTTTATCCCAAAGGGCCTTAACTTTTTAAAGATCTTGGATAAAAGAAAGCGAGTTTTTGCATCATCTTATAATTTGCAAATTCACTTACAGTTAAAAAAAAATCATCGACAAAGAATCGGTGGCATTCGGAATTCGTTCGATTTCAACCATTGCGAAAGTATTATTGAAAGAAAAAACAATCTTAACTACTTCCATCGAGATTCATGGTTGAAAATTCTTACTGAAACTTACGGATTTGGAGTTCAAAGCGTAATTTTAAAAGAATCAGGGCAGATTTGCCTATCCTTGCCATTGATCGAAGTTGATAGTTGGCTTACTGGGAGAAGAGGAATTTCGTTACCATTTACCGACTTTTGCGAACCCTACCTTATTGAAGACAAATTCTGGAGTATTCTATTGGAAAAGGTCAAGCGCCTTGCCTGCGAACGCTCATGGGAATACGTGGAGTTTAGAGGGGGAGAAAAATTTCTTAAGGACGAGAAGCCATTTACATGCTATTACGGCCATCGCTTATCTTTAGCTGCAGATGTAAAGGGACTCTTTTCCAGATTAAAACCGTCTGTTCAAAGAGCGATCCGAAAAGCCCAGTCAAATTCGATCGAAGTTAAGCCGAGCGAAGATATCAGAGAGATGAAAGCTTTTTATAACCTGCACTGCTTAACACGCAAACGACATGGCCTTCCTCCTCAACCCTTTCGCTTTTTCGAAAACATACATCGCCAAATGGTTTCGCAAAATAAAGGCTCACTTCTATTGGCACACTATAAGTCAAGGCCAATTGCGGGTGCACTTTTTCTACATTTCGGGAAGAAAGCCATATTCAAATTCGGAACTTCCGATAATTCCTTCCAAAATCTAAGACCGAACAATCTTTTGTTTTGGAAGGCGCTTACTATCCACAAAAGGCATGGATTTGAAGAAATGGACTTTGGAAGAACAGATGTTGATAATCTAGGCTTACGAAAATTCAAGCAAGGCTGGGGAGCCGAAGAAAATATAATTCACTATTATCGCTATAAAACGAGTAATGGCAGATTCGTCTCGGGAAAATCGAACAATCTAGGCTCTCTTAGGAAAGTATTCAGATATATGCCAATATCAGTTTCTAGACTAATTGGAAATGCGCTTTATAGACACGTCGCATGATATGAAATTCAAGGATTACGTAAAGGAATTAATTACAACACTTGAATTTTCCATGGATCTACACGATGCCGTCGAAAATTCAGGAGACGCTATCATTACGGCATTGCGAAACGGCAACAAGGTGCTTACTTGCGGGAACGGTGGCAGTGCAGCTGATGCCATGCATCTAAGTGAAGAACTGCTAGGCAAGTACAAGAAAGAGAGAGTTTCTCTTCCCAGTACATGCCTCTGTGCCGATCCAACTACTTTAACATGTATAGGCAATGATTTCGGATTTGATCAGATTTTCGCAAGGCAAGTCGAAGGTCTTGGAAATCCAGGAGATGTTATAGTAGGTTTTTCCACAAGCGGAACCTCCCCAAATGTGCTCAATGCAATGGAAATATCCAAAGAAAAGGGTCTAGTTTCCATATTGCTTACCAGCAATAGGTATAAAAAGAAAGACCTGGCGACGTATTCGATCGCCGTTCCGTCAAATAAGACTGAAAGAATCCAAGAAGTACATACGCTCATCTTCCATAGTTGGCTGGAAAAAGTAGACATTTCATTCGGGTAGCTTCATAAAATATGAATCTTAACAGCGAAGCAAAAATTATAATTACCGGATCGGCGGGATTCATAGGTAGTGCTCTTGCCAATCACCTAAACGATTTGGGTTATGAGAACCTTTATCTCGTAGACGCGCTGGAAATCGGTGATAAATTCAAAAATCTAGTGCCGCTAAAATATTCCGACTATTGGGAATCCGACAGATTTCTGAAGTATGTAGAAGAAAATGCAAAACACGTTTTAAACACGGATATCGTTTTTCACTTAGGAGCCTGCTCCAGCACGACGGAGTCAGATAATCGTTATCTAGTGGAAAATAATTTCGAATACACGAAAAAAGTAGCTAATTGGACCTTGGAGTCTAAAGCCCGTTTCGTTTATGCCTCTTCAGCCGCTACTTACGGAAACGGCTCAAGAGGGATGGATGACATAGCAGCCGATCTTCATAGATTTAGACCATTAAATATGTATGGCTATTCCAAGCACATGTTTGACTTATATGCTCAAAAGAGAGGTATGCTTGATAAAGTTGTTGGCTTGAAATACTTTAATGTTTTTGGACCAAATGAATGGCATAAAGGTCCCATGAGGAGCCTAGTTTGCAAGGCTTATGAACAGGTCCTGGAAACCGGCAAGATAAAGCTCTTCAAGAGCGAAAATCCAGACTATGCGGATGGGGAGCAAAAACGTGATTTTCTATACGTGAAGGATGCAGTCAAAATGACTGCTCACTTGGGATTCAGCCAATCGGCAAAAGGATTATTTAATCTTGGCAGTGGCGAAGCAAATACATGGCTTACACTAGCAAATTCGATCTTCTCGTCAATGGACCGAGAACCCGACATCGAGTTCATTCCTCTTCCGAGTGAATTGAAAGACAAGTACCAATACTATACTAAAGCCGACATAAGCAAACTGATCGCAACACGATATGAGTCGCAAATCACGCCATTGCCAGAAGCAATTAACGATTATGTCAGAAACTATCTTTCAACTGGGAAGCGGCTGGGAGAATAATTTTATCAAGAAAATCGTCTATTATGTGGAATTCGCGGAACCAATGTCACCCAATCTAGCTCTTTTAAAATATAATCGTTAAATGATATGTTGAAACTATCAAAAACTATAAATTCCTTTCACTCTCCATTCATTCGCAAGTAAGCATATATAGTTGAATAGAGTGACAAGAAAAAGGAATAATAACAATAAGTCCAGTGATTAACACTGCCGAGGCTGATCGAATCGACAAAACATCATATAACCGATGAAAAAGGCACTTTTAGACTGTATCGGTAAGCTTGAAAAGCTGAAGATTCTAGTGGTTGGCGATTTAATTCTGGATAAATATATCTGGGGCGATACTAGTCGCATTTCTCCCGAAGCGCCTGTTCCGATCATTTCAGTCAATAGGGAAACCTACACTCCAGGAGGCGCGGCAAACGTTGCAGCCAATTTGACGAGTCTGGGATCGCAGTGCGAAGTATGCGGAATTGTTGGAGATGATGCTGACAGCCAGCAGCTGCGGTCCATCCTCAAAAAATGCAGGGTGGACTTCGATTCCATTTTCATCGGAGGCTCGGCACCAACTATCGTCAAAACACGCGTTATAACGCGAAATCAGCAAATATGCCGCCTCGACTACGAGGATCAACCCGAGCAATATGCCCTAGGATCCGAGAGGCGATTGGAATATCTTCTTAAACGAACCGAGGAGTCCGATGCGGTTATCATATCCGACTATGCCAAAGGAGTAATTCACGAAACGTCCATAACCGCCATTCAAAGGGCTGCTCACAAGGGGGGCGCCCTCGTGACGCTTGATCCGAAGCCGAAAAGAGAGCTTTCATTTACAGGCGTCGACCTGATGACCCCTAACAGTTCAGAAGCTTTGGAATTGGCCGGAATCAAGTTAAGTCGACATCAAGAATTTCCGTATGAGGAAGTCTGCAAGAGTATCTACAAGAAATATCTTCCGAGGAATCTTGTTGTAACGTTAGGAGAAGATGGCATGCTCTTGTCTGAAAATGGAGAGGTTGTCGAAATCATCCCAGCGGACGCGCATGAAGTCTATGACGTCTCAGGAGCCGGAGATACTGTGATTGCTGTTTTGACCGCAGCACTGGCAGTTGGCTCAAGTCTTACAATTGCTGCAAGATTAGCTAACCATGCAGCCGGAATAGTCGTTTCCAAGGTAGGAGCAGCCTCAGTAACTGCAGATGAACTATCTCAAAAGGTAGTTCAGAAATACGCAAATTAGATAATATAGTGAGCATGTTAAATCTCTCGAAGATTCAACAAACAAGATATAATACATTAATAAGGCAGAAGCATACCATAACTAACGCCCCCGCTTCACCGAGCCTTAAATAAGTTAAGGGAATAAAATGGAACCAAATAATACGCAAATAACATTAAGCGATATAATTTTCATTTTGTTTAGGCAAAAATGGAAAATTATTCTCATGGCAATACTTGGATTGATCGCTTCAGCTGGCGTATATATGCAATTCCCTCCTATTTACAAATCTGATGTACGACTCTTTATTCGGTACGTCGAGGATAGGACCGCGCCAATTACAATGGATGGAGAGGATAGAACAAGAAAGCCGGATACTCGCGGAGACACAATCATTAATTCAGAACTGCAGATTCTGTCCAGTATGGACCTTGCGCTGCAGGTTGCAAAAAAGATTGGTCCTGACAAAATTCTTGGCGATCCAGAAAAACGTCATAACGATGAAGATGCAGCAAAATTAATTGCTAGCAATCTAGATCGCAGTGTTCCGTCGAAAAGCAGCATCATATCTCTCACATTCAGTCATAAAGACCCTGGTATTGTCAGACCTGTCTTAAGCGAATTAGTAGAAGCCTATCTGGAAAAACATCAGGTTATTCACCATAGTTCAAGTACGGTAGACGAGTTCACATTGCAACAGAAAGATCACTATAGAAATCGACTCGCAAGAACGGAAGAAGAATTAAAGCAAGCACATGCAAAGGCTGGAATAACTTCATTAGAAGAAGCAAAGCGGGAACAAGTAGATAGCATATCGAGAATTAGGCAAGCCCTGTTCGACGCGGAGGCCGAGTTATCAGCAAGACTCGCTGCAATAAAAGAAGCGGAACAATTAGTTTCCAATACAAAAGGAACAACCGATGATTCCACCAGCAAGACCGATTCAGGAATTGATCAAGGAACAATCCAGGAATACGCAAATATAACTAGTAGACTAGATTTATTGCACAGGAAAGAGGAGGATATGCTCCTTCGGTACACCAGTGACAACGTTCTAGTTAGAGACGTACGTGAACAGATAAGAGAACTTGAAGCTAAGAAAAACTCAATGGAAAATCAGTATAAAATACTGATACTAGCTGACAATTCTGTGATTTCTAATTCTCGTAATGGAATCAATTCAACTCTAAATCTCCAAGCCGAGAGAGTCCAGGCCGCCGCATTGTCCGCCCGCATTTCCCGGCTTAATCAACAACTGGCTCTAGTACAAAGTGAAGCGGACAAGGTAAAGGCAGTCGAAATCGAAATACAAGAGCTCATGAGAAGGAAGGAAATAGACGAAGCGAACTACCGTTTCTTCTCGGCAAGTTCGGAACAAGCTCGAATTAATGAAGCCTTCGGTGCAGGAGGCGTCCGTAATATAGGTATTGTTCAATCCCCTTCAGCACCTATAAAAGAGAACGAGAAAGTGAAAAAAATGATGGCTATGGTAGCTATGGGAGGCATCGGGATTGGATTGGCTTGGGCTTTCGCTATAGAATTATTCCTTGATAGATCTGTGAAGCGACCAATCGAAATAGAACGAAAGCTAGGAATTCCTTTATTTCTATCAATACCGAATGCCAGGCAGCGATCTTTCAAAAAATTAGCAAAATCTCGCAATAGAGCTAATCTGAGATTGATGGCTGCAGCCAAAACTAAAAATGCAAAGACTGGAGAAAAAGAAGGTTATTATCCTAAAACTCCAACATTAATTGCCGCCGCCAAATCTCGACCCGAAGTATACGGAACTGAAATAGAGAAAAAAGAATCCGAGACTCTAATTCTCTACGACGAAACCAGAGAACTCAAACCGTACTACGAAGCATTGAGAGATCGAATGATAGGATATTTTGAAAGTCGAAATCTCACCCATAGTCCAAAGCTCATTGGATTAACTGGACTCGGCGAATCTCCCGGCGTAACAACAGTGGCTTCAGGTCTGGCTAAATGCCTTTCGGAAACAGGTGAAGGAAATGTATTACTTGTTGATATGACTTTAGGTCAAGAATCAGCGCAGCAGTATTACAAGGGAAGCGAAATTTGCGATTTGGATCAAGCTCTCGAATCGCAGCAAAAAGCTAAACAGAAAGACAACTTGTATGTAGTGGCCGAGGGTTCGAACGGATACAAAGTACCAAATATTCTTCCCAACAGGCTCAATCATATTGTACCAAAACTTAAAGCAAGCGATTTCGACTACATCATTTTCGATTTGCCCGAAGTAAGCCCAATCAGTCCAACTCCACGTCTCGCTGGATTTATGGACGCGATGCTAATGGTAGTCGAAGCTGAGAAAACGAGTATAGATGTAGTTGACGAAGCCACACAATTACTTCAATCTTCAAATGCTCACATTGGAGCTATTCTTAATAAGACGAATAGCTATGTGCCAAAAAAATTGAGCCAGCAGCTACATTAAAAATAGTTCGCTTATTAACAGAAAAGATATTCATAATATCTTAGCTTTCTATTCTGCTAGTAATTACTTTCAATGTTTAGGAGACGGCTATACTACTTATTAAAGCCATACATACCTTGGGCAGCTCGAATAAGCGTACGAAGGCATTTCGCCCTCAAAAAACGAGCTAAAGTCGAAAACATCTGGCCGATCGACAAGAGTTGTGCGACACCTCCTCAGAACTGGTCAGGCTGGCCGAAAAACGAACAATTCGCCTTCGTCTTGTCACATGATGTAGAAGGCAAAAAAGGACTGGAGAAGGTTAAGAGACTAGCGGAAGTAGAAATTAAACACGGGTTCCGCTCGTCATTCAATTTCATACCCAAGGGCGAATATAGTGTCCCTGACGATTTATTGAAATGGCTTCGGAACAATGGATTCGAAATTGGAGTTCATGACCTGCGGCATGACGGCAAGCTATACGAATCCGAAGATAAATTTTCTCTTAACGCTAAACAAATTAATCAATTCATTCGTGAATGGGAAGCGGTAGGCTTTCGTTCCGGATTCATGCACCACAATCTCGATTGGATACATGAGCTCGATATTCTTTACGATGCTTCAACCTTCGATACAGACCCCTTCGAGCCTCAACCGGATGGAATTGGCACAATCTTTCCACTCATGGTCTCGAGCCATAGAGGAAAAAAGGGATACGTAGAGTTGCCATATACGCTTCCGCAAGATTCAACGCTATTTCTACTTTTCAGAGAGCGAACCTCGCAAATATGGCTAGATAAACTTGACTGGCTAGCTGAACAAGGCGGAATGGTTTTGCTAAACGTCCATCCCGATTATATACAATTTGAGGACGAGGCTCCAAATCCAGACACATTTCCAATAGCGAGATATGTAGAGCTTTTAGAGTACGTCGAAAAGAAGCATAAAAGTAACTATTGGGCGCCATTGCCAAAAGAACTCGCAGCTTGGTTCAAAGACATTTCAACTAGGCCCGATTTGAAACTCGAGCAATCCACACTCGTTTCAGCGCAGGATCAATTGGCAACCAGTGAAACCGGACCTAACCCGACTCACAGGAGTCAATTAGCCGGAAAAAGAGCGGGCGTCCTATTGCTTTCAAAGTATCCAAACGACCCCAGACCACGAAGGGCCGCGGAAGCCTTGGCTGCTCAAGGCATGACGGTTGAGTTAATATGCCTAAAGCAAAAGAAGAAAGAATCGAGCCGAGACTTCTTTAACGGCGTAAATATTCTTCGATTGCCAATGCAGCATAAGCGAGGCGGTAAACTGGCTTACCTTTTTCATTATCTAAGTTTTATCGCGGCTTCATTTGCGATAATAACGTTCCGTTCTCTGAAGAAGCGTTATGATATAGTGCATGTTCACAACATGCCAGATATCCTTGTTTTTAGCTGCATACTTCCAAGACTCCTAGGCTCAAAAATCGTATTAGACCTTCATGATCCTATGCCGGAATTGATGCAAACCATATATGGATTGCCAGAGAGCAGCAAAGGCGTTAAACTCCTGAAATTTCTCGAAAAAATAAGTATTGGTTTCTCAGATGCCGTTATTACTGTAAATCAGACATGTAAAAAAATTTTTTCCAAAAGAAGCTGCCCTGCGGAAAAGATTTTAGTAGTAATGAACGCGGTAGACGAGAAAGTCTTTTCGATTAGAAGCCCAAAGAGCTTAACATCGAGTAGAAATGAAAAGTTTTCCATAATGTACCACGGTTCTCTAGTCGAACGCAACGGACTAGGGTTAGCGGTGAGAGCAATGGCCCGAGTCAGAAAGCCTCTTCGGCGCAAAATGGAGCTAAGAATATACGGAGAAGACACGGATTTCCTACAAGCCATGCTTTCCTTAGCTGCTAAGCAGGGGATCGAGAATAGCATTCGATATATGGGATCAAAAAGTATAGAAGAGATTGTAGCTGCGATTGATGACTGCGACTTAGGAATTATTCCCAATCTCCGTAACATTTTCACTCTACTCAATACACCTACTCGCATATTTGAATTCCTATCCCGTGGAAAACCTGTCATAGCTCCCTCAGCGCCGGGAATCATGGAATATTTCAGTGAGAAAACACTGGTTACCTTTGAACTAGGGAGCGAAATCGACTTGGCATCGAAGATCGAGTACGCCTATGATAATCCGAAAGAGCTACTCGAAATAACAGGAAGAGGACATCAAGTATGCTTAAGTCATCGCTGGAAGGAAGAACAAGAAGGCTTTCTAAATCTGATTGAAAACCAACTAGGTTGTAAGGACGAAAGAAAGCCTGACTATTCCAGATTAGCGATTCTCTAGTAGCGTGGTCAAATACCTACTATTTTCTTAAGAAGGAATATATTATAGCGATTAGTGATTGGCGTAGTTGCAGACTCTAAACAACATGATGTTGTGTGTGAACTCTTCGAGCTATTTAAGACGCCTTGGGAGTTTGCTCAATCCCGCAAAAGCTATGAAGTGGCTTTATTTTTTGATAAATCTTCGAGTTTCATTAAGGCAGACTTGACTATTGTCTATAGCAGCAAGGAGCTAGCCATCGATAAAGCTGCAGGAATAAAAGTGGAACCCAATGAATGTCCTATAAAGTTGGCTAATATAGAATCGAGAGATATTCCTATATATAAAAACTTGTCCAGCATCAATGCCGAGGAGAGCAAATACCAACTCCTGTCGAAAGAAAACTCCATCGCCATTAAGATAGGGACACCGAATAAAACGATTATACGAATTGGATACAATCTCCTTGAGGAAGTCGAATTTCTGCTAGAATCAGGTCAACCGCTCGAGAACGCTCGCGTCCCCACCCTAGATTACCATTTAGATTACTTACGCTCATCCATCGTCAACCAAGGCGTAAAGCTTCTGGAGATTCCTCCATCACCTGAGAACTTCAAATTCATTGTTTGCCTAAGTCATGATGTTGATCACCCTAAACTAGCCTTCCACTCAATCGACCATACTACGATTGGCTTTTTCTATCGGGCCATCTTTGGCTCGATATTTCGAGTCGCTAGCGGTAGAATTACTCTTAAAGGTCTATTACGCAATTGGCTCGCTGCCCTATCGCTTCCTCTTTACTGGGCCAGATTAACAAAAGACATTTGGGATAGTTTTAAGCAATACATCGAAATTGAAGGCAAAGCACGATCTACTTTTTTCGTAATTCCATTTAAAAACATATCCGGGAAAGCGCCAAGCGGGCAGAAAAACAAGAAGAGAGCAGCGGGCTATGGAGCTTCTGATATAGAAACGGATCTACGAGAAGTATTAAGCTCGGGTCGAGAGATTGGACTGCACGGACTCGATGCATGGAGAAGCTCCAGCTCAGGTAAAAAAGAACTCGATCAGGTATCCTCTTTCATAACAAGACCTGAAATCGGCGTTCGAATGCATTGGCTCTATTTCGATGAAACAAGCCATGTAAAGCTTGAGAAGGCAGGTTTCACATACGATTCAACGATTGGATACAATGCGTGCCCTGGCTATAGAGCAGGAACGACACAAGCCTACAAACCGTTAAAGGCAGAGCAGCTGCTTGAACTTCCTATGCATATTATGGACACCTCGCTTTTCTATCCGTCATACCTACATTTAACGGAGGAAGAAGCGGAGGAGCAAGTCCTTGAAATCGGACAACATGCGAACGATCATGGAGGCACAGTAACAGTCAATTGGCATGATCGTAGCCTCGCGCCAGAGAGACAGTGGGGGAGTCTCTACGCAAAAATGATCAAGGAATGGAGCGATGATGCATGGTTTCCATGTATGGCAGAAGCTGCTTCGTGGTTCCGAAAAAGGCGAACAATAAAGTTTTGCCAAAGCAAGAGCGGAGAATGCCGAATCGATCCGGCAACGGTCACGAAAGACAACTTACCGCAACTTATCCTGCGTATCTACAATCACGATACTAGCAACCATTTTGGTACATATACGGACCGAAATCTACTCGACTGGGTTCAACAGGCGGACGTCGCTTAAACATTCTCCATCTATCTTATCGGCGCTAGACTTGTAGATGACCTCTTCAACTTCGATGCGTACAGACACCAATAGAAAAAACAGAAGCATTATTCAATGACAGATCAAAAAACTACAGTTGCACAATTAGGATGCGGTTACTGGGGTCCAAACTTGCTCCGCAATTTTTCTGCCCTTCAGGGCTGCGGAGTAAAATACGTTGTGGACGCTAGCTCAGACAGGAGGCGATTTGTCGAAAGCAATTACCCTCTTACTCGGGCGATTGACGTTGGTGAAAGCGACGCCGTGTGGGAGGATCCAGAGATAGATGCAATTGTGGTAGCCACGCCTGCCGCGTCCCATTTCGAACTATCTAAGCGAGCCTTGGAATCTGGTAAGCATATTTTCGTAGAAAAACCCCTCGCGACAACAACAAGCGAAGTGGAGGAACTGGCCGCCATAGGAAAGGAAAAGGATCTGGTAATAATGGCCGGGCATACATTCATATATAATTCCGCTGTCAGATATGTTAAAGATCTCATTGATTCAGGGGAACTGGGCGACCTGCGCTACATTTATAGCCAAAGGCTAAATTTAGGTCGTATAAGGTCGGATATCGATGCTCTATGGAATTTCGCCCCACATGACATTAGCATTATACAATATTGGCTAAATGACCCCGAACCTCTATCCGTATCCAGGCAGGGCATGGACTATATCCAAAGCGGCGTTGATGATGTGGTCTTTCTGAGTCTTGTGTATCCAAACAAAATAATGGCGAATATCCACGTAAGTTGGCTTGATCCTCAAAAAGTGAGAAAGATGATAGTCGTTGGATCGAGAAAAATGGTCGTTTACGATGATGTTTCTGACAATAAAATCGCGATTTTCGACAAAGGAATAGATAGATTACATGTTCTTGGGGAGCATATGGACTTCGACAATCTGCGTCCAAACGAATTTAGCCATAGAAGTGGTGACCTACTCATGCCGCAAATAAACTTTGTCGAACCTCTTAGAACGGAAGCTCAACACTTTGTAGACTGTATTCGTGAGAAATTAACGCCCATCACAGGAATAAACCATGCCAAGCACGTTGTTTCGATCCTGGAGAAAGCAAGGCCCATTGAGAAGATTTCAATTTAACGTTTGATTTGGAGAACGGCTAAAAGCGAAATTCGGTATGACCACTTCTCCTAAATTCGCATCATCGCTTTTCGGGCCCTGGTTACCGATATAACAAGGGATAGAAACTACCTAAACTAGAGAGCGCTTACTATAGTATTTCCGCTAAAAGCTTCAATAAATATTCTTTAATTCTTACAATCATTTAATAAAATGAAAGTTCCATTCGTAGACCTCCATGTTCAATACCTTAATCTTAAGGATGAAATTGATGCAGCATTTAAGAATGTCATTAATAATACTTCCTTTGTAAGAGGTCCATTTGTTGAGCAATTCGAATCCGCTTGGGCCGAAAAGCTTGGCGTAAAGCACTGCATATCATGCGCGAATGGTACAGATGCTCTGTATGTATCAATGAAGGGCTTAGGCATAAAGCCAGGCGATGAAGTAATCACCACGGCTCATTCTTGGATTTCAACTTCAGAGACAATTACGCAAGCTGGCGGGAGAGTCGTGTTTTGCGATACGGATGAGGAAACATTCAACATTAATCCAGCATTAATCGAGGAGAAGATAACATCAAAGACTGTAGGTATAATACCGGTACATCTCTATGGGCAAGCCTGCGAAATGGATGCTATAATGAAAATCGCCGGCAAGCATAACCTCTGGGTTCTCGAGGACTGCGCCCAAGCTCATCTCGCTACATACAGAGGACAACGCGTAGGCACATTCGGCAACATGGCTACCTTTTCGTTTTACCCAGGAAAGAACCTCGGTGCCTATGGTGATGCTGGATGCATTGTAACCAATGACGATCAACTCGCCAATTGGGCTACCACTTATGCTCGGCATGGCGGAAAGGGTGAACATGTGATGGAAGGCATCAATAGTCGAATGGATGGTCTTCAAGGAGCCGTGCTGTCCGTAAAACTACCCCACCTGCCTGATTGGTGTGACGCGCGGCGCCGAGTCGCGAAATCCTACACATCCCTTTTAGAAGATACGGAAGGCGTGGAGACTCCAGTAATAGCATCTGGGCGAGAGCATGTTTTCCACCTTTATGTAATAAAAACGGACAAACGAGATGCTCTACGACAATCGCTAGCTGAGAAAAATATCGCAACTGCACTGAATTATCCGAAAGCGCTCCCCTTCTATCCTGCTTACGCGTACCTCGGCCACCAACCTTCGGATTTCCCTAACGCCTACGCTCACCAATCCCGAATCCTATCACTACCGATCTATCCCGAAATAACCGACGAAATGATCGACTACGTCGCTTCACAAATAAGACAATTCAATTAGCTAAATGATTGAGACCACTAGCGTTTGGTCTAATGAAAAGCGCCATTATTTTTTTATTCGGTTTTTTATTTGGCGTTGCAACCCTTATAATTTTCCGACGAGAGATTCAGTTACAGGCTCAGATTCATACAATCGTCCTACTTGGTTTATTAGGTACATTTCTGACTGTAGTTATTCTCTATTGGCTGAGCCGACTAAGTAAATCCAGTGAGATGTCTTCCAAAGCAACTTCAGGCCCTTCCAAATGGGCTCAATTTATTTGGTCCAGTACTATACTAGTGTTGCTCTATTTCATGCTTGTATTGGTTACATTAGAATTTTAACCGCTCTGCATTGTCGATATTGGTATTGGCTTCGTGAGAAGCTAATTCGAGAAATATATAACACAAGATTAAGCTACTTCAAATTTATGGACTACACTCTTGTTACTGCAGCCAGAAATGAAGCACTCAATATAGAGGAGCCACTAAAATCAGTCTGTGCACAATTGAAAAAACCTTTACGATGGGTAATAGTAGACGACGGCTCAACAGATGAGACCTCAACTATTGTTAGGCGCTATGCACATGAGAATGCCTTTATAGAATTAGTGCAGTTCCAGTCTCGCAGCGAGCGAAACTTTGCAGGGAAGGCTCACGCAATCAATGCAGCAATCGAAAGATTGAGTGATCTCGAATTCGAAGTGGTTGGCAACTTGGACGCCGATGTGTCGTTCCCGCCGGAATACATGGGGTTTGTGCTGTCAAAATTTGCGGAGGATCAGGAACTAGGGATCGGTGGTACGCCATTCACAGAGGAAGGCGGTTATGATTCGACGCGAGACAGTTTTGAGGGTGAGAACTATGTTGCCGGTCCTTGCCAGCTATTTCGCCGTAAGTGCTGGGAAGAAATTAATGGCTACGTTGCCAACAAGGCCGGCGGTGTCGACTGGATTGCGGTAATGACTGCCCGAATGAAAGGATGGAAAGTAAGGGCCTATCCAGACAAGCGGTTCCACCATCACCGATCAATGGGTACAGCTGAACGTAGCCAGTTGTCATCAATGTTCTCATATGGCGAAAAGGATTACTATCTGGGCGGGGCACTGCTGTGGCAGCTGTTCCGATGCAGCTATCGAATGGCGAAGCGACCCTACTTGCTTGGTGGTCTCGCGCTCCTCGCCGGCTATACTTCCGCTGCGATTCGTCGGATGCCACGAGCTGTGAGTGATGAGTTGATGGCTTTTCACCGAGCTGAGCAGATGAAAAAGCTGAAGACTATCCTGCTATCGATGCTCCGCTTGAAAAAGATCGATAATTTCTCGGTTGCCACGAAGCAAGGATGAGCCAAATCGCAAAACAGGAGACTAAACTGGGAACGCTCGAGCCAATGGCACATCGAGTCAGCGAAACACTGGTTTCGTTTGAAAATTGGTTGGATCGTTACGGAGAGACGTCATGGGATCATCAGAGCTATTTTGCTGGCTCATACGGCCGTTGGGCGAAGGCGCTCTATTATCGAGCCAAACTGCCTGGTGTATTGGCAGTTGCGCCCATGATCTTTTCAGAAGCGTTAGCTCCCTGGGCACGACGCCTATTCCATGAACGCATCCGGTTCCCAATCGCTGACGCTCACTATGCAATGGGGTTTGCCTACCTCTATCAAGTAAATCAACAGCGGGCACACCTGGACCGGGCGATTCACTTTTTAGAAGCGCTTAAAAAGTCCCGTAGCCCAGGGTTCGAGGAATTTTGTTGGGGTTATCCGTTCGACTGGGTAACGAGGAATGGCGTGATGAAACAAGGGACGCCGCTGATTACCTCTACACCCTACATGTTCGAAGCCTTTCTCCAGGTGCATAAGATTGAGCCAAGAGAAGAGTGGCATGAAGTCCTAGAATCAATCGTCCGTCATGTATGCAAGGATATTAAAGATTTCCCGACTTCCGAACGGGCTTCTACCTGTTCTTACGATCCATATGATCAAGGAGGCGTGGTAAATGCCGCAGCCTATCGGGCTGGTCTACTGACGCTGGCGGCAGATTATTTTGACCGTGAGGACCTTTGGCGCATCGCGAAGCGCAACCTGTATTTCGTACTCGAATCTCAAAACGATGATGGATCATGGCCCTATGCGAAGGACGGCGTACGCGATTTCGTGGATCACTTCCACACCTGCTTCGTCATGAAGGCACTGGCAAAAATTCATTCCGTCAGAAGCCATCAGGAGACGTTTGATGCGTTATCCCGAGGTACGAACTACTACCTGGACAGGCTCTTTGATCCCGACGGCCTGCCTCGGCCCTTCGCGGTTGCTCCGAGACTGACTGTCTACCAACGCGAGCTATATGACTGTGCGGAATGCATCAATTTGTGCCAATTACTAAAGGACAATTTCCCGAAATTGGAAGAGAGTCTGGAAAAAGTGGTGGGCGACATCCTATCAAATTGGCTGAAGTCAGACGGTTCATTCCGTTCTCGCAAGCTGCGTTTCGGCTGGGATAATGTTCCAATGCATCGTTGGGCGCAATCTCAGATGTTTCGGAGTTTAGCATTCTATCTTCGCGAGGCAGAAACCCGGAAATGACCATGAGTTTTCACAGGCCCTAAGCGCGCGAACTTAGGCAATTTCTGATCCACTTTTCCGTTTCCCGTTCACCAATTTAACTCGATTTCATGTGTGGCATCTGCGGACAGTTCAACTACAATACGCCTGAGGCAGTACAAGAGGAGCAAATCCAACGGATGGCAGGCTCCATCGTTCATCGAGGTCCCGACGACGAGGGTTACTTTTTCGATGGCGCCTTAGGCCTTGGCTTTCGTCGGCTATCAATTATCGATCTAGAGGGCGGACATCAACCAATGTCTGACCAAGCAGAATCGGTTTGGGTGGTTTTCAATGGCGAAATCTATAATTTCAGGGAAATCCGGTCCGAGCTAGAATCGAGAGGCCATCGATTCCGCACAAATTCCGATACGGAAGTGATTGTCCATGGGTACAAGCAATGGGGAAAAGACGTTCTGAATCGCTTGAATGGCATGTTCGGACTCGCCATTTGGGACCTTCAGAAAAGGCGTCTTATCGTGGCCAGAGACGCTATGGGCATCAAACTCGTGTACTATCGCTTGAAAGATGGTATTCTTACTTTCGGATCCGAGATAAGGACCATCACCGCTAATGACTCGTCGGCTCCCTCCGTCAATCCTTTGGCTCTCAATCTGTTCCTCAAATATCGCTATACCCCATCGCCTCTGACCATCTTTCAAGGGATTCACAAACTGGCACCGGGTTCCATGCTAGTAGCCGACGAATCAGGCTGTCGAGAAGAGCGCTGGTACAACTTCATACCCAAACCTTTCACCAAGCCAAAGAAAGATCGCGAAGCGGAGGAAGAGCTCCTCGAGCTGTATCGCGCCGCGGTCAAAAGACACCTGATCAGCGACGTGCCCGTAGGCATTCTCCTTAGCGGAGGACTCGATTCTGGATTGCTGCTCGGCTTGATGAACGAGTGTGGCGGCCCATGGCCTGCCTATACCGTCGGCTACGGCGAGTCCTTCAAGGATGACGAACTGAAGGATGCCGAGGAATCCGCAAAGCTGCTTGGCGCCGATTTTCATCCAGTGGTGCTGGATCGTCGTGAATTCGAACGATCGTTGCCCAAAATCGTCGCATGCCTCGAAGAGCCCATCGCCTCCTCTTCGATCGTTCCCATGTACTTCGTTTGCCAGCGAGCGAAGCAGGACGTGAAAGTAGCGATCATTGGCCAAGGCCCAGATGAAACCTTCGGTGGCTACCGACGTCACATAGGAGTTCATTATGGAGGTCTCTGGCGCTCCCTACCTTCCCCAGTTCGATCATTGGCAAGCGGAATCATCCAGTCCTTTCCTCGCAATGAGACGCTCAAGCGCGGTGTGTATTCGCTCGATACCGACGATCGGCTACTAAGGTATCAGCAGGTATTTTCGCTCGCTCCAAGCGCGACAATCGATGGTCTCTTTCGCGAGCGAGTTTCGCGAAATGGCAGTACTTCTGGAATCGTTGACTATTGGACATCGCTCCTCCCTCAAATGGAACATACGGACGAGCTAGGTGGCTTTCAGCTCCTTGAGGTTCGATCTTCTCTGCCTGATGAGCTACTGATGTTTGGAGATAAGCTTTCAATGGCTCACAGTCTCGAGGGCAGAGTCCCTTATTTGGACAAGACAGTCGTTGAGTATTCTCAACGTTTAGATGCGAGCTTCAAAGTTCGTTACGGTTCGCGCAAGTGGCTTCATCGAAGGGTTTGTCGCAACTATTTGAACAAAGCGATCATCAACCGCAAGAAACGCGGTTTCGCTGTGAACGTCGTCGATGATTGGTTCAATTCCACGGTAGACAGCAAGCTCCCGGAAATGTTGAGCGACGATCAATCCCTAATGTACGAATTGCTCGATCCTAAACAAGTCGACAAACTGCAAGGAGATCACAAGACAGGACGCCAAGATAACCACAAGGTGCTGTTCAGTCTCGTCATGTTCGAGCAGTGGCTCAGAAGCGTCCAATAGTTTCTCTGTTCGTATCCAGAATTTCAGCAAAATACGAATCATGAAATCGAAGGCTCTACAAGCCGAACCTTATTTCAAGAAGGTCGCTAAAGACACTCTAATAAAGGGCGAACCAGTTACCATTGATTGCTTCGAGTTCGATGGTCAATGTTTTGAGATCTCGAGAAGCGGCCCTATCAGCATACTGAAACTAGAAGATGAATGGTTTGAAGATTTAGACGACCCATCGAAAATAATAGAAGCTGTAAAATCTTCATCCGAACTGCGTCCTGATATTTTCTCATTCTGGCAACGACCACCGGATATCGAACCGAAATACGATTTCTATAGTGAAGAAATTGATATAGCGCTCTTGCCTATAAGAAGCTTTGAAGACTGGTGGAATAAAGGCATAAAATCTCGCGTGCGTAACCTCATTCGCAAGTCCGAGAAAAAAGGACTCGAAGTAAAGATAACCCAATTCGACGATGACTTTGTCAAAGGCATGACTGAAATTTTCAACGAATCGCCTATCAGGCAAGGACGCAAATTCTGGCACTACGGAAAAGACGAAGAAACTATCAGACGTCAATTTTCCCGCTATCTACACAGGGAAGATATGATAGGAGCCTATTTCGAAGGAAAGATGATTGGTTTCATCATGATGGGAAATGCAGGTTGCTTCGGACTGACTGGCCAGATCATCTCGAGCATACACCATCGCGACAAGGCAACTAACAATGCTCTAATCGCCAAAGCAGTCGAACTCTGCGAAAAAAAGGATCTCGATTATCTTTGCTATCTCTTCTGGAGCGAGGACTCCTTGTCAGAATTCAAACGCCGATGCGGTTTCCAGAAAGTACAGTTGCCACGCTATTATATTCCTATCACCTCAAAAGGGAAACTCGCTCTGAAATATGGAATGCACCGCGGCTGGAAAGCCATGCTACCCCAAAAATTAACGGCTAAGCTCAAAGAGATACGCCGTGCATGGAACGAGAAATCTTCGAAATAGACAAATTCACGGCATGCCAGGAATAGCGGGGATCGTCAGTAAAGAAAACTCGGAAGTCTGCTCTAGTCAGCTCGATATCATGTCTCGATGCCTGAACCACGAGAGTTTCCATGTCTCAGGCAAATACATCGATTCGGATCTAGGCGTGTATAGCAGTTGGACCTCAATAGAAGGTTCTCTGTCAGAACAACAGCCCATTCGTAGTGAGAACGGCAACATCGTCCTTATTCAGGCTGGCGAAATTTTCCCTAGTGACCAATCGACTCCCTACAAGAGGAAAAGAAACGGCAATCGACTTGACTGGGTATTCCAAGCCTATGAGGCCGAAGGACCTGAATTTATCAAGTCCTTGAATGGACTTTTTAGTGGGCTACTCATCGACAAAGAGCAGAGAAAAGCCTTCCTCTTCAATGATCGATATGGCATTCAGCGCATCTATTATAAAGAGATGGGCGACTCTCTTTACTTCGCTAGCGAGGCCAAAGCGTTATTAGCATTATTCCCAGAGACAAGAGCCTTCGATGGCGAAGCGTTAGTTCAGTATTTGACTTTTGGATGCACATTGGAATGGAAATCTCTATTTTCCGGCATAACACTCCTGCCGGGAGCCTCGATCTGGACTTTGACGAAGGACGAAAGGAAACCGGATACCTACTTCAGTCCAAAGCAATGGGAAGAGCAGAGCACTCTAGACGTCGATACATTCAACGAGGAATTCAAAAAGACTTTCCATCGGATTCTTCCTCGTTATTTCGAATCCGACATTCGTACTGGAATTTCGCTTACGGGCGGCCTGGACACGCGCATGATCATGGCATGTCTCCCTCAAGTGAAGCATTCCCCAATCTGCTACACCTACGCGGAAGAGAACAACGAAACTACAGATGCGCGTATCGCTCAGCGCGTCGCGTCGGCTTGTGGCTTGGATCACACACTGCTTCGGTTCGACTCTCGGTTCTATAAAAACTTCATTCAGAATGTGGACAAGACGATATTCGCAACCGATGGTTGCTTCGGAAGTCTTGGCACTCACGAAATCTTCTTGAGCCGATTGGCTCGAGAATGCTCTCCCATTCGTATTACGGGAAATTTCGGAAGCGAGATATTAAGAGACATGTCGACCTTCAAGCCGATTGGCTTGGCAAGTGAGCTTTTCGACCCTGAAAAACAAGAATCGATTGAAGCCTATTCGAACGAATCGAACCTGTCAAAATACAACCCCATCAGCTTTGCCACATTTCAAGAGATTCCTTGGAGCTTATTTGGGAGTTTGGCGTCTGGCATGTCCCAGATCGTCTTCCGCACTCCTTATCTTGACAATGATCTCGTCGAATTGGCCTTTAGAGCTCCAAAAGAGTTGAGGACTTCGCCACGAACCGCGCTAAATCTGATCAGTTCATACCATTCTAACCTCTCAGCCATCCCTACAGACAAAGGTGTATCCATTGCTTCGCCATCCGTTCTTAAAATGTTGAATAGGATTTTCTGCGAAGTCACTTTCAAGGCCGACTATATTTATAATGAAGGTCTCCCGCATGCCTTCTCACGTCTTGATCCTATTATCGGTCTATTCAACCGACGCGGAGGGCTATTGGGAATCCATAAATATCTTCATTATCGAGTCTGGTTTCGAACTTCCTTGGCTAGCCAGATAAGGGAAGTGGTTTCGAATTCGCGGTTAAAGGACTTGGGAATCGTTAATAGCGATTCTATAACGAAAATAGTAGAAGATCATATAGCTGGCAAAAGAAATTATCTTAGGGAGATAGGGATGATCCTCACTCTGGATTCCATCCAACGTCAATTTTTCAAATCATCCTGAGCAAAAGGGAACAGAGCAATTTTCCCAACATAATCTTCAACTTGCCTAGGATTGTATGAAACCGCTTGTCATAAATAAACCTGAGGACAGGAAAATCATGTCCAAAGCCCCTGGATCCTCGATCCACAACAACACTAGAGTCGGTCTTTTTACAGGCGGGAGCGACAAGCCATATGCCATAGGAATAGCTCAAGCGCTTTCCAACCGGAGCATCGAAGTGGATTTCATAGGAAGCGACGAGCTTGATTGCCCCGAAATCAAAGAACTCGAACACGTGAAATTCATGAACCTTCGAGGGGATCAGAGCGAGAACAGGCCATTTATCCAGAAGGCCTTTCGACTAGCGATCTATTATTTTAGACTAGTAAAATACGCCGCCTTCAGCAAAGCGCCCAACTTCCATATACTATGGAATAATAAATTCGAATGGTTCGATAGAACATTACTCATGTTCTATTATCGAATTATAGGAAAGAAGATCTTCATGACCGCGCACAATATAAACAAAGCGAAACGCGACGGGCACGACTCGATCTTTAACAGGTGGACGCTCTGGTGCCAATACCGGTCATGCCATCACATTTTCGTTCACACTCGCAAAATGCAGGATGAACTTCTCCGTGATTTTGGAGTTGGGTTCGACCGATCCTCAGTGATTCCATTTGGGATTAATGACACAATTCCAAAATCGGGAATGAAACAAAGCCAGGCTCGGTTGCAACTTAACATTAATCAAGATGAGAAAACCATTTTATTCTTCGGCCAAATTGCGCCATACAAGGGGCTAAAGTATCTTGTACATGCATTTAAGAAACTAATTCAGGTCGATCCATCCTATAGTTTGCTCATAGCTGGTAAGGTCAAGCAAGGTCATGAGGCTTATTGGAACGCGATTGAGAACGATCTTGAAGATACGGTGCTTAAAGGCCGCGTGTCGCAACATATAGGATTTATTCCGGATTCAGAGGTTGAGAAATTTTTTGTCGCAGCGGACGTGGTTGTGCTTCCCTATTTGGAAATATTTCAAAGCGGGGTTCCGTTTCTCGCCTACAGCTTTGGCCTACCGGTGATCGCTACGGATGTGGGTTCTATCAAAGAGGATGTCATCGAAGGGACCACCGGGATGATCTGCAAGCCGCTAAACTCGACCGATTTGGCCGGCACAATAACTTCATACTTCGAAAGCAAGTTGTTTAGTCATTTGGAGCGTCGTCGAACGATGATCCGCGAGTTCGCAGTGGAGAAAAATTCTTGGGAGAAAGTCGCGGAGATTACTGTAGCAGCATATTCACAACTACATTAGGAGAAGCGCACCCATTGGACAAGAGAGCAGAACATCCATCACAGCCCTTCAGAAATCACAAAGACGGTCGTGGTTAAGAAACGATTTGCTCTTTTGCATATTTGATTTCGCGAGTTTGGAACGAATATAAAACCTAACAAAACCAGTTACCTATTAATAGCAAGGCCCTCCCCTTTAAATGCCAATGAGTCCTCTACGAATTTTAATACTAGCTCCGGACTGTAATCCTAATGCTATTACCGTTCCTAAGAATGCATATGCGCGTGCCGAAGCGCTTGCCCGTCTCCATTCGGTCACCCTAGTCGTTCACGCTGCGAACGAAACGTCGATCCGTCAAGCCGAGGGAGCTATTCAAGCAATAGAACCAATTCATCTCCCGTTGCTCGACCGATTTTACAACTGGGCTCTGCGACGCATTTTCAAATACGATTATGGACGCCAGAGCTTGACGGCCGCCAGCTATCCGCGTCAGGTCGCTTTTGAGTTGCGCGCATGGTTCAAGCTTCGGCGTCGCATTCGATCAGGCGAATTTGATATCGTACTGCGAACATTGCCAATTGTAGTTCCCCTTCCGAGCCCCTTCGCCTTCTTTCTTCGAAACGGTCCTATCCCCTTCGTTATTGGTCCACTCAATGGAGGTCTTCCTTGGCCAAAAGGTTTTCGGCAGCTGGATAAACAACGCAGTAACGCAGGATGGTGGATCTCATCTCTCAGGGGTCTATACCGACATTTGCCGTTCGCTCGTTCAACTTACTCGAAGGCAGCGGCGATCATAGCTGGCTCGTCACATACCTTCGCGGAATTCGATTCTTACCAGGAGAAGCTCTTTTTCATTCCAGGAGGAGGAACGAATGGCCTCAATCCTGAGGTTCTCGATAGGCAGGTCCGACCTAACGCCTCGCCTAGTGGGAAGCTCCATTTGATATACGTCGGCCGCCTGATTCCTCTCAAGGCCTGCGATCTTGCCCTGAAGGCAGCAGCTAAGCTGCTCCAGGCTGGTGTAGCCCACTTCACGGTAGTAGGCGATGGTTCGGAGCTAGAGCCTCTTCAGCAACTCACCAAATCGCTCAAAATTGAAAATGCGGTCTCTTTCACTGGGTGGCTTGAGTATTCTGACGCCTTGGACCATCTTCAGCAAGCAGATGTGCTCGTGTTTCCGTCGCTACGGGAGTTTGGCGGTGGGGTAATCTTTGAAGCACTCGCGTTGGGTGTGGTACCCGTGGTATCGGACTTCGGTGGACCGGGTGACATTGTCAACTCCGACGTCGGCTATAAGATTCCGTTATCCAACGAGGAGGACATGGCTTTGGAACTTGAGTCTGTCTTGCAAAGTCTAGCCGAGGACCGAATTAATCTCGACAACCTCCGCCAGCGGGGTATCGCATACGCACGCGAGCATCTCACATGGGATGGGAAAGCACGCGTGACGACTGACATCTTACTTTGGGCTACCCAACGCGGTCCGAAACCTGAGCTTAAACCGCCAGAACGCCTTAGTACTTAGTCCTCGCAGAGATTAAGAAGATAATAGAGGTTTGAAAAGGAAGTGATTTGCTCTTCGGCATATTCATTTCGCAAATTTGCTACCGAAAGCCCCTTTATAATTAGAAACTACCGTGGGACCTAGCAAGCCTCATAACCTAATCATTGGAATTTCCGTGAACTCGTTTAGAAACGCATTCGTGGCCTTCTTTCTGACGTCTGTGTCGCAGCCAAGGTCGCCAGATGTTCAGCGACAAACTCTACCTCCAACCACTTCTTAAACATTAAAATGTCCGAAGAACAAAAAAATATGACTGCTTTGCTTGATGCACGTTTTCCATGGCTAAAACGTCTCGCTAACAAATTGGGAATCAAGTCGCAAAGCGATTGGCTGTTCGCCCGCTCTATTCTCAAATGGACCTACGATCCCAAATTTCATTCACAGCTTCCTCCTCACCTCAGGTTTTTTGCTTCCTACTGCCGAAAAATGCCGGCGTTCACTAAAAATAAGCGAATTCTTTTCGGACGACGGTTGTTCTCATTCCTTCTTTCCTTGAACGCGAGCAATACGACGTTCGCAAGTTTCCCTCTCAAATTCCGTAGTTTTAACACTTACCTCAACCTTAATGACCCTCGATTTCTCGCGGTGGGCGACGAGTTGATCTCCGGGGATATCCCATCTTTTTTACAAGAGTGGCTAGAGGAAGGAGACACATTCATCGATGTCGGTGCCAATCACGGCACTTTTTCTATCCTAGCCAGCGAGATCGTCGGTAAGACGGGGCACGTCGTATCGATCGAACCGCAGGCTCAGCTCGCTAAGAATATCGAAAAAACGCTCGCCGCCAATTCATTAAGCACTTTCCAGGTTCTTCAAGCCGCAGTTGGAGACGAGAATGGAAAAATCGACCTAGTGGTCCCTGCCAGTACCTCGGGGGCCGCCGGCGTGTTTCCGAAGTACTCGGGTCTCGGACACCACTCCACTCAATCCGTCCCAATCAAGCGGTTCGACGACTCTTTTTCATGGCGCAACTTTCCAGGGAAGACCTTCGTCAAACTCGATATCGAGGGCTCTGAACCCGCGTTCCTGCAAGGCGCTAAGGACATGATACGTACGCTGCAACCAACCATCTATATGGAAATCAATCCATCCGCCCTAAAAGCGGCTGGAACAAACAGTGAAGCCTTGATCGCGCAACTTAAGAGCCTTGGTTATAGCACGTACAGGAATGCTGATTTAGACGAGCCACCACGACTTCTCGACTCGCTTGACATATCCGGATCTCCGGGCGGAGAAGATGGCGGTGAACAAGACATCCTTTTGACTCGCGACATCTCTGCTGCGGCATCGACTGCATAAGCGTAAAGTCCAGAGTTTAAGAAACATCTTAAATATCCGAGGAACATAGAAAAGGCATCGGGAACGAATGATCTCGTTTTAAATACCATGAAAATTCTTGTCTTATTCATATTGGCGTTCGCATTGGTGCATTCCGCAAACGCCGCCATTCTTGCCACTGACGGAACCTCTTCAGACGTGGCCGCCAAACTAGCGGCAGCTGAAGCTGGCGACATTGTAACGATTCCGTCCGGATCTTATACGTGGACCGCTGAATGCGATCCCGGTGTCGAGATTGCGGCGAACGTCACTTTGCAAGGCGCGGGGATGTCGAGCACGACTATCGTCGATAATGTGGACGTGTCCACGAATACAAAGCTGATCGACCTGCGCATCGCCGACACAGGTACATTCCGCATAACTGGCATAAAGTGGGACGCTACCGGATCAGCCAGAATCCACAAGAAGGATGGAGGGACAATTGCCGTTAGAGGACCAGGAAATCTGAGAATCGACAACTGCCGCATCGAGGGAGGAAACGACAACTACAAGACACTCCACTTAGGAGAAGCCGTTTACGGCGTCATGCACGACTGCATCTTCACAGCCGAAGGGTTCGACGGGGCCATATACGCCTACAACGGAAGAAACGAGCCTACAGATACTGATCCCAGCGAGCCAGACATACAAGGCAACTACGAATGGACACAGCCCACCGCGTTTGGCGATGGATCCTACTATTTCTACGTCGAAGACTGCCAAATGATTGGAGACACGCCAGGGGCCGGAGCGCGTCTCTACGATGGGTACACAGGAGCCAAGCTGGTAGTGAGGTTCTGCGATTTCGAGAACTATAGCATAGGCGAAACCCACGAGACGGGACACGCCAACAATGATCGAGGTATGAGATCGCGAGAGATCTACGGCAATCTGTCGACGACCACAGGAACCCACAATTTTCTAGGTATCAATCTAGCCAATGGCACCGGACTCGTCTGGGGAAATGATTTCGGCGATCGCGTTTACAAGCACCAATATCGATTTCGAGTCACTCGCGGCGACAACGCTACTTATACTCAAAGCGCCTCTCCTACTGGGTGGGGGTACGCTGGAGCGGATTTCAACGGAACCGGCAGCGATTGGGACGGCGGCACCTTTAATTCGACCGACACTACTTACGGCTATCCTTGCCTCGACCAGACAGGGCGAGGGCCGGGCGATCTGTTATATGGCTACGGTCCGAACAAGCTGAATCTCGCAACAGGCACGTTAGCCTGGCCAAATCAAGCTCTAGAGCCGATGTATATTTTCGCCAACACGGTTATTGGTAGAGGCGATAGTGGCGCGGCAATAACAAACTCGCATCCGAATAGGATTCAGGCCAACAGGGATTATTATTGGGACAGTGATGGCTCGCCTCAGATATCTCCCACATCTCCGTTCGATGGGACTAGCGGAGTGGGCTGGGGAACGCTAGCTAATCGCCCGACCACATGTACGCCGGGTGTAGCCTATTGGGCGACCGATCAGGGTTCTTGGAATACAAGCTCATCCAATCCATACGGAGTGCAGCAGAATGGAGCCGATGGCGTCTTATACAAATGCACAGCCCCAAACACATGGACGCTTTACTATACCCCCTACACATATCCTCACCCTTTGCGAACAGTTGAGGATCCTCCTTCTTCTCCGTCCGATCTAAACGTTGCCCAGCCGTAGGTCCCCCCATTTTTGCTCCTTTAGCTCAATTCACAAGAAGGTTTCGGCACACCCCCTACTGCTGCCAAAATACGATCAAGTAGCGGTTTGTTTGGAAGAGAATGTACAATATAAATTGATAGAGCAGGAGAACTACTGAGGAAAGTCCTCCCTGCCTCTTTTTAAGGGAATCAAAGGAAGAGAAAACCGTCCTCGGTCTTCACGTTCATTGCAGACTTTCGATTTATTGAACGGTCTCTTACACCACACGCTCTAAAACAAACATTAGTAGCATCCCAAATGCCGTCGCCTCTAGCCCTATTATTGACTCTGACTCTGATTGCCTACCTCCTACGTCGAGATTGGAAGAAGGAGCCGCTCCCGTCAAACGCCCTCTGGTTACCGCTTATCTGGCTACTAATCAGCGGATCGCGCCAGCCTGGACAGTGGCTATCGGGAGGAGGAGGTTTTGCGTCGAGCGCTCTTCACCAAGGAAATCCGATCGACCAAGCAGTGTACGGAACACTTATCTTAGCAGGCGCTCTTGTGCTAGTGAAACGTCGTGCTCGATTTCAACAGTTTGCAAAAAATAATTGGTGGATACTTCTATTCTTCTTTTACGAAGGCATAAGTTTTATCTGGTCCGATTTCCCTTTTATAACGTTAAAACGGTGGATAAAAGCAACGGGCGATTTCGTGATGGTGTTCGTTCTGCTTAGCGATCCTTATCCAGTTAGAGCAATCATAGCCACGATAAGGCGATCAGGTTATGTCTTGATCCTTCTCTCGATTCTCTTCTGCAAGTATTATGAACACTTAGGTCGGTCGTTTGACAGTTGGGGTCGAAGCTACTACACAGGGGTCACCCTAGATAAGAATATGTTTGGGTACCTGTTATTCGCCTATGGTTTATTTTTCGCATCCGGATTAGTGAATACACTTCGCCAGAGTCCATCTAATCGCGCAACTAAGCGAACAGATATAGCGATCCATGTCGTGTTGTTGGCTATAATCACCTGGCTTATCCCATACGCTGACAGTAAGACTTCACTTTTGGCGATGTTTTTCGGAATAGCTGTACTCCTAGGGCTACAGTTCTCTTCGGTTAAGCGGCGCTTTGGATCATTCTTGATAGCTGCTCTTTTCATAGGAGTTACTTCCAATATGCTTTTTTCAGTAAAGGGCACGGTTTTGGAGGCTGCTGGTCGCAACGCTACGCTTACAGGAAGAACCGGAATTTGGGAAGTCGTTTTAGATGTGCCTAATAACCCTATAGTTGGAACCGGATACGCCAGCTTTTGGCTCGGAGAACGCTTATATTATATGTGGGAATATTATCCACGTACTCCACTTCTTCAAGCGCATAACGGCTATATCGAAGTCTACATCAACTTAGGCCTCATTGGCGTCTTTCTAATCAGCGGTGTACTTTGGACTGCATTTATAAAAGCACGACGAAGGCTACTTGATGTCCAGAGTACAACAGGCTATTCGGACTACACACTTTTTCAGTCATTTGGAATGGCATACATACTCGCTTATCCCGTCTATAACATTACTGAAGCCACCTTCAGCGGACTCAATTTTCTATTTATAATTTTCCTCATGCTGGCCTTTGATTGTCAGCACACCAGATACCATGAAAATTTATCTCAATTACGACAAGGAGATGGTCGCCGAGCAGGCAGCCGCGAATTGAGATTGGATCAAGTAAACAAGCAAGGAACGGTTTACCAGCGTCACTAGGATCGCCTGCTCAGGTCATCGACTGGCGAATTATTCAATAGAATGATTCAGGCTAGGACTATCTTGCCGGCTCCTCTTGTTGGCCATATAGTAGCTAAAACATCTTTTTTGACTACTCTACTGTTCCTACACCCTAGTAATGGATAAGAAATTCGTTTTCATCAATTCGATTACGAGTATCGGGTCTAGATTAACCCGAATGCTTGTTGGAGTGTTTTTGACTCCATATCTTCTTTTACATCTAAGTAGAGAGTCCGTTGGATTGCAAATTATCGGATATCAATTAATGCAATACTGCTTTCTTTTAAGCAATGCAGCAAACAGAGGATATTTACGTGTTTCCTCAACGCATTACGCAACTAACGACTTAAAGGGATTAAACAGAACTTTAGGGCAAGGATTAACCCTGATATTAATCGTCTCTCTACCTATATGCTTGCTTATTGGAATATTCGTATTGTTTCCTACAGTCTTTCTAGGTGTATCGCCTGAGCTTGCAGATGAAGCGTCCTTTGTCATTGCCGCAATTGGCATCTCTTACTTCTGGGTAATGATAACCGACCTCTGGGCCTCCTCTCTTTTCATAAAGGAGAGGTTGTACATCAATGATATAAATGATTTACTAATTAGAACAGGATCTTTTGCAGTCCTCGTAATTGCTTTTTCATATACAAGTCCTTCAATAGAAAAATGGATCTCTATCAATCTCATTGTAACAATCTTAATAATATTGTTTTACAAACTTCCCCGTTCAAGAAAATTGATTCCAGAAATTCGCATTCGACCAGTGTGGAAGAATCTTCGTGAAGCTACTCAATTGTTTTCAACAAGCTTTTATACATTTTTTGGAACTGTAGGGTTTCTACTCTATTTCGCAACAGATTCCCTAATCATCAGCAATTTAGATTCTCTTGGCCCTGATAAAGTAATTGTCTACAATATCGGACAGCGTTGGGATCCTATTATACGTTCGTTTCTGATGGCGTTTACCTTTGCGCTTTCACCCGGATTAATCAAAATTTTTGCCACGCAAGGAACAGCGAGAATTAAACATCATTTTCATCGCTCAAACCGAATCAGTTATTTGATGGCAATACTTCCCAGCGTTTGGCTGCTTGCCAATGCCTATCCGTTTATTTCCGTATGGATTGACGAACAAATGGCCATCGATGCTTCTCTCATAACTCAGTTGATGATGGTCAATTTGCTGCTTTCAGTTACAAGCGCTACGTCACACGCGGCATTGGAAGCTACCGGCAATTTACGATGGCCTACAATTACAACGCTAATTGGAGGTGTCATTAATATTATTGGAAGCATCTTGCTGGTGCTCTACACAGAGCTAGGACTTTTCGGGGTTGCCATTGCCACTCTCGTCACTCTTGGCATTCGTACAACCATCACTACTCCTCTATTTATGAAGATCTATTTGGATATCGAGCTCAAGGATTATTTAATACACAGTTTAGTAAGGCCAATTATTCTTTTTCTAGTCACTCTATTGATGTCTTATTTAATTCTTAGCATACGAGAACCCTCTAATTGGTTTGAAATTCTTCTGCATGCATCAACTCTCAGCATACTCTACTGCCCTTGTGCCTTTTTTATAGGCCTGACGAAAAATGATAGAGTTCATTTGCTTGATACTTTAAGAGAATTCTCATTTATAAAATACTTTATTAATAAATTCAAAAATCAAAGTTCAGGAAACCCTAAATGAGATTAGGCCTGTTTAAAGAAAACCTAATTCAAGATTGACGGAAGACCTGACTCAAACAAACAACCCATTGAGAATGTGGGTATTAGTATAAACCAAACATTTGAAAAGTCTAAAATATTGAATATTTAAGGGAATTGATTCAGAATTTGAATATAAAGAGCATCTGTTATTCAAAATATAAAGCTCAATCCGTATGAAAATGTGGCTATTGTCGAGATTGCTAGACCTGAACTGGTCCTTCTGCATGGAAGTCAAGGCCATGTAGGATAAATTGCAACTAGTCTCAACTGCTAATCGTTTTAAAACATTTAGAATATCTCGTTTAACATTGATAATTTGTATACAACAGTTGTAATACTCTGAATCTCTTAAATTTAAGATAATAAAATTAAATTTCTAAACACACAAGAAATGCGACATTGAAAAAATTTTCTTCATCTAATATGCGATAAATTTATTGTGCAATTGTTATAAGTTGACCATTAATCAGAATGGATTTCGACTTTCTAAATTTATCCCCAGAATGAAAATATCGGTCGTAATCTGCACTCATAATCCGCGCGCTGATTATTTAGAACGCACGCTAGACTCTATTCGACAACAAAGAAATCCAGGCTGCGACTGGGAATTGCTTTTCGTTGACAATGCTTCGAGCGAGTCTCATTCTTATATAGTTGAACTTGCACGGAGCTCTGGGCGTTACGTCCGCGAAGAAAAGCTCGGACTTGTGAATGCTCGAATGAGGGCAATAGAAGAAACAACAGGCGAATTGCTTGTTTTTATCGACGATGACAACGTACTAGCGCCATCCTACCTTTCAGAGGTTTTCTCAATCGCTCAATGCCATCCCGAACTAGGTGTGTTTGGAGCGGGTAACCTGATACCTGAGTTTGAGTCCAAACCTCCCCGACACATATTACCTCACGTTCATTTATTAGCACTACGACGCAACAAAAGAATCAGAATTAGTAGCGATTTAAATGACCATTCATCGATTCCATTCGGTGCCGGCCTTTGTGTTCAACGATCGATAGCAAATTATTATTATCAACTTTTGCGAAATCTAGATTCTTCTGAAGTGATCGGTCGACGAGGGAAGCGCTTATTTTGCGGTGAAGACGACATAATTTCCTATGTCGCCGTTTATGCGGGCCTGAATTTCGGCATATTTCCTCAAATCGAAATAACGCACCTAATAGACAAATCAAGAATATCAAAAGACTACATCATGCGACTCGTTGAGAGTCATGCCTATTCTCATGGTGTTATTAACTTCATATTAAAAGAACATATCCCGCTTAGACCAAAATTCATTGATTATCTCAAATCGCTTTCTCAAGTGCGCCACGGTCTCTTTGCCGCAAACCTCAAGTTCGCGCACATCCGAGGCAAGAAACTCGCTCGTAGTTTCATCTTTGATAACCACTTGTCGCCAATAGACCTCGCATCGTTATTATAGCTTAATACCTAGACCCTAATGCTGCATCAGCTATCTGAACTCCCTCGCCACAGCCTACATCTAAAATACTATTCGGGGAAAATCCTTAAATATTTCAAGAAAAGCTGCATTTGCTCCTTTAGTTGTATGCAAATTTTGAGAATGATTATATTCTATTTTTCATCAATCACTATATGATTTTTATATTTCGTTTGATCTTGAAGGGGGAAATAAATTTTTATACGATAAATAAGCCAAACTAGCTATTAAATGAACTCGTCTCTTCAAACAAAATCCATCCCTGCAATTCTTCGTTTTGACGTAGAGCCAGACTTTCACGACGGTTCAGACACTTGGGAGGGCTTTGAGCGCTACTTCGACGTTGTTAATACGTTACGCAGCAACATGCAAAATCTAAACATAAAGCCCTTCAAGGCGTCTTGGTTTATTCGTTTTGACCCCGAAATTGAACGCCGATTTAGTTCAGGTGACTACATCGCTGCTACTTATGGGGAATTATTGAGGCAACTAAAAAAGAAGGGTGACGCATTTGGAATTCACATACACATGCACCGGTGGGACGAAGATCGCCAGGCCCTCTATTCCGATCATTCGCAACACGACTGGGCCCGACATTGTCTTCGGTCGTCGGTTGAAGTATTCAAGAAACACTTTGGCTACGCCCCAAGATTCATGAGCGCAGGCGGCTACTATTTTGAGAAGAGACTCATCGATGAGGCACGTCAACTAGGAATAGAGGTCGATGTTAGTATTGAACCTGGTCTGGACTCGAAGACTGAAGATCCTTCATTGGGAACCTACGTTGAAGGAACGACTTGCGATTACACGAATTTCCCACAACTACCCTACTACCCGTCCGACGAAGCTATACACAAGCCAGACTCGCAAAACATTCAGAATCGAATGCTTCTCATTCCGTTGACCTCATTTAATTATGAACACCACATGAAGCCATGGCACAAAAAGCTTGTCCGGAAACTCCTAGGGCGAACATCTTCCCATCTTCCTCTCAATCCCTGGAAGACTTGGAAAAGTCCGAAGACTTACTGGGACCTCGTAGAGACTGCGATGACGGCGCTTCCGCACCCTTGCTTCATTATCGCTATTCGGACAGATTCGCCCAAATCTGAGACATTCCAGAGAGCCGCTTGCCTCCTCGACTACTTACCTCAACATCCTCTTTCAAAACGATTGAGGTTCACAGATCCTCTTGATTCGGCATTTTCAGAGATCGCTCTTCAAAACTAAATTATAGTCATTATCGAGAATTGGTACACAACCACGCGCATTTCGTGGAGACGAATAAAATAGGCTTTACATCGAAAAAACTGGATTCGCCATTGTTCACTGTCGCTATTCCAACCTACAATCCTGACGGAAAATTCCTGAGCACGGCTATAAATAGTGTTGTTAGCCAGATCAACAACCTGAATGAATTTGAAATACTGGTAATCGATGATTGTTCCGATAACTTGACGTCGCGTTTCATTTCTAACCATAAATATATTCGATATTATCGGAATGAGTCCCGTCTCGGTCTGGCGGGGAATCTCAATCGATGTGTCGAGCTTGCCAACGGAAATCTAATACACATTCTCCATCAAGATGATCATATCCTTCCCGGTTTCTATGATAAAATGCGACGAGCCTTTATGCGAAATCCCGACATTGATGCCGCATTTTGCCGTCATCACCTAATCGACGAAAAAGACGATATACTATTTGAATCGAGAAAAGAAGCCGAGTACGATGGAGTGTTAGATTGTTTCAATCTTCGCAATTCGGAAGAGAATATCGTCCAGTTCGCATCAATAGTCGTAAGGCGGGCCACCTACCGAAAAGCCGGCCATTTTCGTCAAAACTACCGTTATGTACTCGATTGGGATATGTGGCGACGTATTGGCCAAATTGGCAAGATCTATTACACGCCTCATTTCTTTGCATGCTACCGTCTTCATTCTAAATCAGAAACACATCGTCTGCAAAAAGATTGCGAAGATCTCATTGAAACGCTTTCGTGGCTAAAATCATTTCCGGGCAACAAGAGATCAAGCAGGCGAAAAGCGAAAGCAAGACTGCTTATCAGATCAGTCTCCATTGCATTCCTTCTTAAGGATCAAGGTCTAATGGCGGAATCTTGGAACCGCATTTTCGTTACGGCAAAAGAAGCAGTTTTATTTCCAAGCATCTTACTCACTATATTGCGATTCATCATCAAAGCTCCTAAAGAACAGGTGATAAAAAAAGTATATCGTCATGGAGCTACATTCTAGAAATACTAAAAACAGACCGCTGATTACAATCGCTCTAATCAGCCATGACCACGAAAAATTCATTGAAAGAGCGATACAAGGCGTACTCTCTCAAAACTACTTTCCGCTGGAAATAATTCTTTCCAACGATTGTTCAAATGACAACACTTATGGACTCCTAGAAAAAGCAGCTTCCACCTACTCCGGACCTCATTCCATTCGGCTGAATCGCACTTCACGGAATCTCAATGTTAGTGGTCACATGAACGAGATTTTCAAACTTGCCAAAGGAGAGATTATAGTAAGCGCTTCGGGCGACGATATTTCAAAGCCAGACCGTGTAGAAACTATTTTCAAAGCCTGGAATCACTTTGACAGAAAACCAAATTGCATCTACTCGGATTTCGAAGTCATCGATGAATTAGGTTCACGACTTCCAAACTCGCCGTATTCAAAATCTTGTGGCTCTAAAAAGCCTGAATTTATAGAGGAAAACTATTCGCTCATAGATTTTTTAGGACCTAACAAGCCCGTAGTATTTGGTTGCTGCGCAGCCTGGAGCCGTAATCTAATTAGGCAATTCGGACCACTAGATGAAGACAATCTTCATGAAGACGAGGCATTAGCACTCAGAGCTTGCTGCCTTGGTTCCATTGTTAAAATCAACGCGCCACTTCTACAATATCGAGTACACGAAAACAACCAATGGGCTAGAAATGACTCCAAGCCGGAAACACTTCGGGAGATTGATGATAATAAAGACAACAAATGGAAAGAAATATCTAGGCGCTGCGGAATGTATACTGCCTTTCTGCACGACATCAGCGTCGCTAGGGAAAAACAGATTATCGATCACTCTACATATAGATCTGCTAAGTTCATTTGTGACGAAAAACAAAACAGCTTCAACTCATTATTACGGTTGCGCGATTCGAAAATCGCAAAAAAACCTCAAGCAGTTTGGCAAGCACTCAAATCAAACCGCAAATTTACGCTTCTTTCACTCATCCCTTGGTTTATGCTCAGAAGAATAAAACTATTTCGAAATCGTTTTTTAAACATTTGAAATTCCTTGTATATTAAGATAAAAATTAAAGATTGTTGCACATATCCCAAAACATTCTTCAGACAGTATTTTTGTAATACTTTACCTGATTTCTTGAACTTTAAAGTGAGTAATTTGAATACTCTTGCCTAAGCAGATCTCGAAATAACTTCGAGTATTCAAGTGAAAATCCATTTTGTAGACTATTTCTATTCTAGACTAACTGCTAAACTAGGATCCATCTTTATACATCTGAATTACTCATATTAAGTTTGGGAAGATCGATCTAAATTGGCTAATCTTTATCCAATAGCTGCCATTGCAATCACAGATGAGACCATTAGTATCTATTCTGATTCCTGCTTATAATTCCCAAAAATGGATTAAATCGACTATCGAATCTGCTTTGGCCCAAACTTGGGCATCTGTTGAAATAATTATAGTCGATGACGGTTCACCTGACGAGACCTACAATGTCGCCAAACGATACGAAAGCAAATCGTTAAAGGTTCATAAGCAGGAGAACGCTGGGGCGGCAGCGGCGAGAAATAAAGCTTATTCTCTTTGCCAGGGAGACTACATCCAGTGGTTGGATGCTGACGATATTCTAGAACCTGATAAAATTGAACGGCAAATGGAGGCCCTTCAAAGATATCCAGGCCAAGATACGTTGCTTTCGTCCTGCTGGGGCTACTTCTTTTATCGCACGAAAAAAACAAATTTCGAACCCACTTCATTGTGGAAGGATCAGACTCCTACAGAATGGCTAACCAACAAGCTGGCCAAGAATCTGCAAATGCAGACCGCTACTTGGCTAGTCAGTCGAGAACTCACTGACAAGACCGGCGAATGGAACACAAAACTTATTTCCGATGATGATGGCGAATACTTCAGCCGAATGCTTCTCCATACTAAGCATATAGTCTTTTCCAATGAGTCGAAACTGCATTATCGCGTTGCAGGATCGGGCTCTTGGGGAGTCTTGGATAATTCCGACAAGAAGCTAGAGGCTCAGCTAGAATCGATGAAGCTTCATATCGATTACCTCCTTTCTCTAGAAAATAGCAAGACAACCCGCGAGGCATGCGTCTACTATTTAAATACATGGTCAATTTATTTCTACCCACGACGTATGGATCTGATTAGGGAGCTTGAGCGAATGGCCGTAAAGCTTGGTGGATCGCTTAAAGAGCCAGCTCTCCCACGCAAATACAAATTCATTGAGCAAATTTTCGGCTGGAATGCGGCCAGGAAGGTAAGCTGTGAACTGCGGAAGTTGCGTACGAATTTCAACATTGCCTTAGACAAAGCAATGCACCGTATTTTAGATTAAGTTGATACTGCACAAAAGTTACCTCCAATCCAATAGGGACATTTGCTCTCAATAATACTCAAATCGTCTGTCTAACGACCGATATTCTCCACTAATGAACACCCTGATATTTAAACTAGGCGCGACAGGAGACGTAGTCAGAACTACGTCTTTGCTTCGAAAACTTGATGGGCACGTGACGTGGATCACAGAAGAAAAGAATACTTGTTTAGTCGAGGGGCTTCATGAAAGAATTCGCTGCCTCTCATGGCAGGATCGAAAAACCTGCTTAGACAAAAAATACGATTTGCTCATAAATCTCGAAGATTCAGTCGAGGTCGGATTTTTCGCAAGGGATGTTGAATACGAGCAGCTCTTTGGATCTTACGTTAACTCAGACGACTCTATCCGCTACACGGACGATTCTAAAGAATGGTTCGATCTAAGCCTGATAAGCAAGTATGGTCGGAAAAAAGCAGATGAACTGAAATACCAAAATAGAAAAACATATCAGGAACTCATCTTCGATGGATTGGGATGGAGGTTTTCAGGAGAGAAATACAGCCTTCCCAAAGCCACTGAGACGGGACTCAAAGGTGATGTAGCAATTTCGCCTATCGCCGGAGCTGTGTGGCCGATGAAAGCCTGGGCTCACTACGAAGAACTGCAAAAAAGATTAGAGGCAGAGGGCTACACAGTAAATACCCTTCGAACGCGTCCAACGCTACTCGAACATCTCGCGGATGTACAAGGACATACATGCCTGGTAAGCGGAGATAGCCTTCCCATGCATTTGGCCCTTGGAAGCGGGGTCAAATGCGTATCTATTTTCAATTGCACGAGTCCCTGGGAGATTTATGATTATGATCTTCTAACCAAGCTTGTTTCGCCCCTCCTTAAACGGCACTTCTACCAGCGGGATTTCGATACTGCGGCAACCACAGCCGTATCTCTTGATGAAGTCTCTGACGCCGTTTTTGGCAAATTGAAGCAAAAATAGAATAGCCGCCAATTCTCTTGTTTTGAAAGACAGACTCCAACCTTTAAAAAACAAATTCGGATAGTCAGTTAGAAGCAGTATGGAACAATCCCGAACATGCATAATTAGCATGAGAGACTTTAGGCATCTCGCAGGTCTGACTACATTCTACGAATTCGAGGATGTAATCTCCAGCATTGACAGTGTGGATATTATTGAACTGCAAACGGCTCTAGGATTCAAATATAGAGATTGGCTTTTGCGTAGACTGATCTTTAAGCCAGGCATACAACAATTAGTCTCGAATTTCAATCCAGGATTAAAGCCGGTGTACATAGAAAAGGAATACGAGCTAATCCTATTTCTTTGCATGCATCCATCAGATTTATTATATCTAAACGGAGTAAAGAACTGGAAAGATTCTGGTGCAGTAAAAGTATGCGTACTAGACGAATTTTACTCCGATACGTTGCAAGACTACAAATTTCTACTAAGCCTCCTGGAAAATTTTGACCATATATTCGTTTGCCTTCAAGGTAGCGTAAGAACAGTTCAAGATCACCTACAACGCCAGTGCCACTATATGCCATGCGCGGTGGACACGCTTCGCTTTACTCCATTTCCCAGTCCTCCTGATCGCTGCATTAATATCTTCAACATGGGTAATCGAATTGGACAGCTTCACAATATCTTACTCAAATTTACTCAAGACTTAAATTGGTTCTACTACTACGATACAATCCCTGGTTTGCTGGTCCAACCAACAAATTTTCGGGAGCACAGGGATCTGATAGGCAATATTGCGAAAAGGAGCGAATTTTTTATAACATATCCGGCGAAATTAGAAAATGGGCCCGCCAAAGGACAATCAGAAGCAGGCAACCGCTACTACGAAGCCTGCGCCTCTGGGGCAATCATGATCGGAAAGGCGCCAACTGCTCCCTCCTTCAAAATCGACTTTGATTGGGATGATGCCGTAATCGAATTGCCGAGTGCGGAAGATGAGATTAAAGCCTTGCTGATTAAACTACAAGAAGATGCCGAGAGAATCGAATCAATAAGGAGAAACAATGTGGCTGGCGCGCTGCTACGCCATGATTGGTCCTATCGCTGGCAGAAATTGTTGGAGGTCATTGGCATGGATCCGCTTCCACAACTCGACAAGCGACACGCGAAATTGCATAGCTACGCAGAAATGGCGAAGGACAAGAAGATTCGAGTGTAGCCTAGATTTGCAGGTTCATTCCCAACTAAGAAAAGGGTGAGTCACCTTTTCAAGCCATACAAAGCAAATCCGAGCAATAAGAGAAACTACTCTTTTCAGCCTGACAGCAGACGGTATCCTCAGTCCATGGATGTTGTTTATCACCGTGGACATTTCGATACGAGAAATTATTTTGCTGGCGCTGCATACGCCGTATTTCTTCCAACTAAAGATCGTAACAGACTTCTCAACGGGACACGGACAAGTTTCGCAATAATGAATTCTTTCTTTAGCAAGAAACAACAAGTCAAGTAACATCTACGAATCTCTTGCTCGCCCATAGACAACAAAGGCATGCATCATATGAAATCGAAACGGGTCGCCTTGCTAGGCGTTTTCGGAAAACAAAATCTCGGCAACGAATGCACACTCCAATCGCAAATAAAATATCTGAAGAACGCTCCTCTAGATATTCGATACTGCATCATCTGCCCAGAGCCCGAAATTGTAAGTTGCCAATATAAGGCTGCAGCTTTCCCACTCTCGCTAGCTGACGACGACGCTTCATTCGGATCGGCAGAGAGCATCTCAACATTGAAGCGCATTGCCAGAATAGGGAGAAAGATCTACCGCAACCATATCGCTGACTTCAAAAACTCCTTCAGAACACTCAAGAATATCGAAATGCTGATGATTGTGGGCACCGGTGTGCTGGAAAGCCCGGATGTATCGAATCCACGATGGCCCTTCACCCTGCTGAAATGGTGCTTGGCAGCCAAAATGAGAAATACGAGGATAAGCTTTGTCAGCATCGGATCAGGTCCAGTCGAAAACTACTTCTCCAAGGTTTTCATGAGAATCATGTTCGCTTTATCGGACTATGTCAGCTATCGAGATCGAATTTCCAAGACCTACATGAGAAATATTGAGATCGATACCCACCGTCATCCCGTATTCCCAGACCTAGCACATGATATATATGAAACTCAAAGAGAACAAAAAGGTCACGCACTGGAGTATATCGGATTTGGGATTATGGACTATCGCGGTCCGCGCAGCTCGAATCTACAAAGCGACTCGATCTACAGGGAGTACTTGAATAAGAACATCGTCTTCATCCAATGGCTTATTGAGCGTGGATACCGGATCAAGATCATCTATGGCGATGCTCGGTACGATTCCGATGTCAGAGATGATCTGCGTCGATTAATCGTTCGAAGAGAACTCCCCGAGAACTCTATCGATTACTCTTCAGCCAGTACAGTACCACAGCTGGTCAACGAACTCGCCGAACTGGATATTGTTATATCGCCGCGGTTCCATAATCTTATTCTTAGTCTGAATCAGTTGAAACCCGTCATTTCGCTTTCCTATCATGGGAAGCACTCCTCGCTGCTCGAAAAGTTCGGCCTCTCTAGACTTACGATCAACCTGGACGACTGGGTAGTCGATCAGCTCCAAAATAAATTCATGGAGGTTGAAAGCAACTTCGGCTCGTATCGCGAAAGGATATTAGAGACTACAAGCCGCCTTAAGCTTCTACTGGATCGGCAAAATGGCTATTTGAACGCTCTTCTTTGCCAAGCTTCCGCAGCTATCTGATGGTTGTGATTCAGATCGTATGCTCCAAACGAAGAGAGGAGATATGCTCTGTTTTATAAAATGCCTACTATTAGTCAAATCTTGGATACAGTATAATGATAAGTAACTTCGATAAATCCAACGTAGCAAACACGGCCTTGCATAACCTTGTTCCAGGAGGATCGCACACTTACGCGAAGAGCGATGATCAGTTTCCAAAAGACATGGCTCCTATCATCTCTCATGGCCAAGGCTCTCGAGTTTGGGATATCGATGGCAACGAATATATTGAATATGGTTCAGGCATGCGATCAGTAACTTTAGGGCATGCCTTTAATAAAGTTATCGACGCAGTGAAACATGAGCTGGACCACGGCTCCAATTTCATCAGACCATCTGTTCGCGAATTAGAATGTGCGGAGAAATTCCTTAAATTCGTGCCTAAAGCTGAAATGGTGAAGTTCTGCAAGGATGGTTCCGACGCTACGAGCGGAGCCATTCGCTTGGCCAGAGCCTATACAGGACGCTGCAAGATCGCCATTTGCTCAAATCATCCCTTCTTCTCCGTAGATGACTGGTTTATCGGCAGTACCGCCATGCCAAGGGGTATCCCACAGGAGATCAGGGATTTGACATTGAAATTTAACTACGATGATCGAGAGGATCTCGAATCGCTTTTCACCGAAAATCCCGACGAAATCGCGGCCATCATTCTGGAAGGAGAAAAATACGGTCCACCACAAGAAGGCTATTTCGATTTTCTGCGAGAGATCTGCGATCGCAATGGAACCTTGCTAGTTCTTGATGAGATGATAACCGGTTTTCGCTGGAGCAATGGCGGCGCTCAAGAGTTTCACAACATCAGGCCTGATCTATCCACTTTTGGGAAGGCCATGGCCAACGGCTTTTCCGTATCAGCTCTAGCAGGACGCAAAGATATCATGAAACTGGGTGGAATAAAGCATGATCAAGAGAGAGTTTGGCTCCTATCTACCACCCATGGAGCGGAAAGCCACGGGTTGGTCGCCGCTATTGCGACGATGGACTTCTACAGGGAAAATCCTGTCGTCGATACGCTTTGGAAACGTGGCGAAAGCTTGGCTAACGGTCTGAAAGCAGCGGCAGAGGAACAAGGCGTCGCCGAATTTGTGCCTATTATAGGCAGACCTTGCTGTCTCGTCTATGGCTCTCGAGACGAGCAGAAAAACCCTTCACAACAATTTCGCACCCTACTCATCCAGGAGCTTCTCAAGAGGAGCATCCTGGCTTCCTCGCTTGTCATCAGTTATTCTCATACGGAAGATGACATAGCTCAAACTATTGAAGCGTTTTCCGGAGCATTCGCCATTTACAGAAGAGCTCTGGACGAAGGAATTGGCAAATATCTGCATGGCAGGCCAGTTCAACCCGCCATTCGGCCCTACGCCTAAAGCGTACCATTTGCGGGAAAACCTAAACTGAATTCAAAAATCAACTATCTATGATACGACCCGAATTCTGGAATAGGAAGAAAGTATTCATTACCGGTCATACCGGCTTCAAAGGCAGCTGGCTATGCCACTGGCTGACGCATCTCGGAGCAGAGGTCTACGGCTATTCTTTACCAGCTCCGTCGAATCCTAGTCTCTACGAAATAAGCGGTATTGGAAAATTAATTACATCGACTGAAGGAGATGTAAGAGATGGCAGCCAAGTACTGGATGCACTTGTCCAGTCAGATGCGGAAATCGTCGTACATATGGCAGCCCAATCCCTAGTAAGAAGGTCCTACAAGGAACCGATCGAGACATTCACTACCAATGCCATTGGCACTGCCAATGTCCTGAATGCTATTCGCCAAACCCCTTCCGTCAAGGCGGTGGTCATTGTCACTTCGGACAAATGCTACCAAAATATAGAATGGGTTTGGGGCTATCGCGAAAATGATCGTCTGGGGGGACGCGATCCGTACAGTGCCAGCAAGGCGTGCGCGGAAATCGTCGTATCCGCATTTCGCAATTCCTTCTTCGAGGAAAGGAAAAACGACAGCGTACCAGCAATCGCGAGTTGTCGAGCCGGAAATGTGATCGGTGGAGGAGACTGGGCCGACGATCGTCTGATCCCAGACATACTGCGCTCTCTGCTCAAGAACGAGCCCACTCTGATTCGAAGTCCTCAAGCGACCCGCCCTTGGCAGCATGTTCTTGAGCCTTTGCATGGCTATTTAACCCTCGCGGAACGATTGTTTGAAGTAGGCCACAACTATGCGGAGGCATGGAATTTCGGCCCCGACGAGCAAAGCGAACGCACAGTCGGGTGGATCATCGATAAGATTTATGAACTCTGGTCGGTCGATTTCGACTGGGTTCGCGATCGGAATCCTGGTCCCGCCGAATGCACTTTCCTCAAACTGGATTCCTCGAAATCCAAGGGCCGCTTGGGCTGGCGTCCCAAACTCGATCTTCCCACAGCTCTCGAATGGATTGTACAATGGACGCGCCAGTATAAAGATGGCGCCGATATGCGCGAGATCACCCTCAGAGAGATTGAAACATACATGGCCTTAGAGCGGAAGGCATAGCTGCAATGAAATTCAATCCAACGACCATAGATGGAGCTTTTCTTATCGAAGTCGAGCCAATCGAAGATCAGCGAGGATCCTTTTCTCGGGCCTTTTGCCAAAAGGAGTTCCAACAAGTGGGCATCCAGTTTTCTCTGGCTCAATGCAATTTGGCAAGAACGAGCGATAAGGGAATCGTGAGGGGATTGCACTACCAAATCGCGCCTGCAGGAGAGCAGAAGCTGATACGCTGCATACGCGGTCGCGTATTCGATGCGATCATAGATGTACGCAAAGATTCATCTACCTATCTAAAGACATTCACCACCGAGCTGAGTGCCGCAAATCGTCAGGCACTGTTCATACCAGCCGGAATCGCTCATGGATATCAGACGCTTGAGGCTGACTCAGATTTTTTCTACATGACAGACGAGTTTTATAGTCCAGAGCAGGAGCGAGGCGTTCGATACAATGATCCAATTGCCTCGTTCTCCTGGCCGCTAGAGCCCCTCGGCATGACCGAACGCGACAAGAATTGGCCGGACATACCGACCCGATGAACTGCCAATCGAAAATGATGCTAGAACCTTACGATAAGTATCTCGATCAGCGAGAAAAGAACGGAAATCCCATACAGGTTGGCCTAGTAGGAGCAGGCAATCTTGCTCGCATGGCCATAACCCAATTGAAAAACCCCCATCCTAAGGGAATTCGCTTGGCGGCCTTGGCGAATAGAACGCCTTCGAATGCCAAGAGGCTCCTTGACGATCTCGGTATTGAGAGTGTCGAGACGGATAAAATCGACCCTCTCATAAGCGACTCTACTAGGGGACCTGTAGTATTCTCGGGAGATCCAGGCATCCTCTCTCGAACGGAGGGCATCGATGTCATCCTGGACACTACAGGAAGTGTAGACTTCTCTCTCGACATCGCCCTGCAGGCTTTCGATGCAGGCAAGCACCTGGTCTTGGCGAACGCGGAACTCGATTCCCTCTTAGGACCTGCTCTTAGAAAACTGGCGGACAAGGCAGGCGTGGTATACACGAATATCGATGGAGACGAACCAGGGGTAGCTTTGAATCTAATTCGCTATCTTTCTTCGATCAATCTCAAGCCTGTAGCTACTGGCAACCTGAAGGGTTTTATCGATCCGTATCGAAATCCGGATACGCAAGCGGAATTTGCCAAGACTCATGATCAGAATCCAGCCATTGTGACATCTTTCGCCGACGGCACGAAACTTTGCATGGAGGCGGCGATCATCGCGAACGCGACCGGCTTCAAAGTTGCCCAGCCTGGAATGATCGGTCCTGAGTGCAATCATGTGAATGAGATCGCTTCCCTCTTACCCGCCGAGCAAATGCTGAAGCATGGACTCGTCGACTACGCTCTTGGAGCCGCTCCCTATACCGGAGCCTTCGTAGTTGTACACGAAACGAATCCAGAACGTATGCGCTATCTTGAATACCTAAAGATGGGGCAAGGACCTTTCTATGTTTTCTACACACCCTACCATCTGCCGCATATTCAAATGATGGCTACCATAGGCAGAGCAGCCGCCGGCCAAGATGCCACCGTCGCATCGATGACAACGCCAACGTGCGAGGTCATCTGCCGAGCCAAGAAGGATCTGGATGCAGGAGAAAAGTTGGACGGGCCTGGTGGATTTGCCTGCTACGGCGTCATTGAAAATTGGCAGAAAGCCAACTGCCCAGACCGTGGCCTTCCCATTTCCCTTTGCTCAGGCTGCAAGCTGAAGAGATCGATTCGCAAAGACGAGACTATCCACATTTCAGACGTAATAACTCCGATCGAATCCAAAGCTTTCGAAATGTGGAAATGCTTGAGCACGATATGAATTGCGATGTGGCAACAACCACGAAACTAATCTGTTAATCTAATAATGAAAGTAGTACTCTTCTGCGGCGGACTTGGAACACGTCTCCGAGAATACGGACGCAACATACCGAAGCCCCTGGTGCCAATCGGCTATCGTCCTGTTCTTTGGCATGTCATGAAATACTATGCCCATTTTGGATACAAGGATTTCATTCTATGCCTTGGCTATCGAGCCGATACCATCAAGAAGTATTTTCTCGAGTACGACGAGTATATCACCAATGACTTCACAATGTCGGAAGGGGGGTCTAAAGTCGATCTAATGCAAAGTGATATTCAGGACTGGAAAATCACTTTTGTGGATACAGGGCTAAACTCGAATATAGGGACGCGCTTGCAAAAAGTCCGCAAATATCTTGGAGACGACGATTACTTCATGGCCAATTATTCTGACGGACTGACCAACTACCACCTCCCAACAATGATAAGCTCCTTTAAGGAATCCGGGAAAATTGGAGCGTTTCTATGCGCTCCACCGTCTCAAACCTTTCATGTCGTGCAACTCTCTGATACTGAAAATGTGGAAGAGATAAAATACGTAGGTGACACAGACATACTAGTAAACTGTGGTTTTTTCATTTTTAAGCAGGAAGTATTCGATTTTATGAAGCCCGGTGAGGAGCTCGTAATCGAACCATTTAGAAGGCTGATAGAAAAGAACCAGCTGCAAGGATTACGATGCGAGAAATTTTGGGCCATGGACACTTTCAAAGAGCAACAAGAGTTAACAGACTTGTTTGAAAGAGGAGTTGCTCCGTGGGAAGTCTGGAGGCCGGATAGTTAGCTAAAGCTTTATATCCAATAATTGGATTCGATGTGAGTATTCCTAACTCGTAAATGCGTATCAAACAGGCATGAAGCGATCGCTTATAAATATTCTAAGATGCCCCTTTTGCAGTGGTTATGTTTCCATTGAGAAAAAAAAAGAGGTGGTCAAGGATGATATTAGATACGGCATTCTTTTTTGCTCCGAATGTGCTGCCAAATACCCTATTGTCGAAGGAATAGTGATTTTCCAGACGCTCGAAGGCAGAGTCAATATATACGACGAGGCTGATGGGGCAATCTTATTTAAAGGTCCAGAAGTATCGTATTTAGTCCATTTGATTGAAATGGGCAGGTCAATAGAAGCCTTTGCAGCGCTTTTAAACCCTTTGAGCCATAATGGGACTCCATTTCTTGGTCTTCATAAGTATAATAGGAGAAAGAAAGCCAATGAAGATCAGCGAGAAATTATCGCTCAACAAGAGATTAGGCCCAAGGAAGCTAGATTTGGAAGGATCAAATATCGCATAAACAAACGGCTGATGAAATACGTGTTGCCTCGAACAAGAGCCACGTTGGCAAAATTTCTTTACGACAAAGGTGACGAGCTCTCCGCAATAGATTTAATCGATCTATATTATAGAAAGTACTCTGGCAGTGAAATGGCGAATTATTTTAAATATAGATTCGGTCAACCAAGGCATCTGGCGGCACTGTCGCTTGCGTCGCTTTTGTCGAAAGCCGACGGACCCATTTTGGACTTGGCATGCGGAGTTGGCCACATTACTCATTACCTGGCTAATATAAGGCGAGACAAGATAACAGTCGGTATCGATCATGACTTTTTCAGGCTGTACATCGCCAAAAACTCGATCGTTCCGTCTGCCGATTTCATATGCTGCAACGCGGATGGAGCGCTGCCATTCAAAAGCTCGGCATTTCAAGGTTCCATCTGTTCAGACGCATTCCATTATTTTCCAAACCAATGGGGGTGTGCTCGCGAACTTAAACGCCTGATAGACGACGACGGAATTATCATACTCGCATGCGTAGGAAACGTGAAGCGTTCTCCAAATGAAAGTCACGAACTAAGCGCAGAGGGTTACAGTAGGCTGTTTGAAGAAATGCCGACAGTGACGACGGGCGAAGAAGAATTAAGAAGCCGTTATCTCGAAGGCCGCGGTCCAGACTTAAGTCGAATAGATCGAAGCGACGAATTGGAAAATCAGAAGTGGCTCTCAATTATCGCTTCCAAAAATCAAGGGCTATTCTCGCCCCAAGGAGAATTTGAAGATTGGCCACACGCCACAGGAAGACTCAACTTGAACCCATTGTATGTACACCAGGTAGCAGATTCAAAGGAGATGGCTGTATTCAAATTCGAATTCCCTTCGAGGTGGTACGAATTTGAAGACGCCGCTTATACCGAATATGCCCCACCAATAGTAGAGCTTAGCGATTCGATTCTAGAAGCCATAGCACAACAGCGCCGAACGGAGCAACTAGAGAAGCTTATTCGAACGTTCGTGATTATAGGCATGCCAGAAAACTACTTAAAACGATCTATCTCGGCCTAAGAGATTATAAAAGAAGGTCAGTATCCAATATGTTAAGTCTTTCAATCTCAAATGCCAAAAAGATACTATGTCTAGGGGCACATTCCGATGACATCGAGATCGGGTGCGGGGCAACCTTGTTAACCTTGACTCGCAATAATCCCAATTTCGAAGTTCTCTGGATTGTTTTCAGCGCAAAAGACCTTCGAGCCGCCGAGGCACGTAGCAGTGCAAACGCTTTTCTTGAGAACATTCATTCAAAAAACGTCGTGGTAAAGGATTTCCGCGAAAGCTTCTTCCCCTCTCAAACCGAACAGATCAAAAAATATTTCGAAGAAATAAAGACGAGCTTCGATCCTGAAATTGTGTTTACCCACTGTCGAGAAGATCGCCATCAAGATCATCGAATACTATCAGATTTGACCTGGAACACATTTCGCAATCATACAATATTGGAATACGAAATACCAAAGTTTGACGGAGATTTTGGCAATCCGAATACTTTTATAGAAATCGACACGGCGATTGCCAATAGAAAAGTCGAATACCTTTCTCGCTTTTTTAAAAGTCAGGCAAACAAGCATTGGTTTTCGGAAGAGCTTTTCCTTGGGCTTATGCGCATACGCGGCATGGAATGCGCTTGTGAATATGCCGAAGCCTTCTACGGCAGGAAAGTAGCGATCAAGATTTAAAGTTCTAATTCCGAGAAAGGGTATTTATTAGATTAGAATGGAAATGGATGATCACCCCATCTGCGTCATAACAGGTGGAACATCGGGAATCGGCCGAGCAGCAGCACACCTTTTAGCTAAACAAGGCTATTCGCTAGTCATAGTCGGTAGGAATCAACGAAGAGGGAAACGCGCTCGCAGCGAAATCAAGCGATATTATGATCAGATCGAGGTCTCATTCGAGACAGCAGATCTTGCATCGCAGGACGACACGATGGAGCTTGCGAAAAGGATAAGAGACAGATACCCGACCATCGATCTTCTTATCAATAATGCAGGACAGCGCATCGACCATTATCAGGAAGGCGAAAACGGATGGGAACTCACCTTCACCACGAATCACTTGAGCCACTACATTCTGACAAATTCACTATGGAAACAACTCTCAAGATCCAATAACGGGAGCGTCATTACGATTACATCAAGCGCTCACTGGCAAGCCCGATCAGACTATCCCTGGATAGCCAAAGAACATGAATACGACCGAAAGCAATCTTATGCGAAATCAAAGCTGGCCAATTTATTGTTTGCTTTCGAGTTCGCGAGAAGAGCAGAGGACACGGGCATCGTTTCCAACGCCGTTGATCCAGGCATAGCCGCAACAAGATTCGCGAGCAATAACGGTCATATCGCTTGGGCAAAGCATGTCTTCTCTCACTTGGTCAGAGGTCAGCTGCGAAGCTCTAAGGATTGTGCAAGATCGATTGCTTACTTAGCGAAAGTAAAAGATAAGCCAAACGAAAAGCTTATCTTTGGTTGCAAAAGCGTCCAAGCATCAGCCGATGCCTACAAGCGGGAACTGGCAAAAGAACTGTGGGAATTAAGTTCGAATATAAGCGGAATCGATTTACAGTTCAATCTATAGCAGTATTTTCCATAGGGTTTTCCCCTTTTCGAAACGATAGAGGACCTCTATTTAAGATAATCTAAAAGCAGATCAGCTATGCCATTCACGAAAACCAGATCAGCCATTATCAAAGCCATCACGTCCTGCGTACCTCCCAAGCAGTTCGATAATATGAAAGATGCTACCGAATTTAACATCGAAGAAGTCAAGAAAGTAGTACGGATGGCTGGCGTGGAACAACGCTATATGGCAAACGACTCGATTTGTAGCAGCGACCTTTGCCTCGCCGCTGCTAAAGATGTCATGAGCTCGCTTGGCTGGAAAAACGACACTATCGACCTCTTGATTTTCGTGACGCAAAGCCAGGATTACTTCCTACCATCGAATGCTTGCTTGATTCACCGCGACTTGAATTTACCAGCGTCTTGTGCAGCTTTCGACGTGGGATTGGGTTGTTCTGGCTATCCCTACGGAGTATGGCTGGCTTCGATGATACTGCAGAGCCCCGGTTTCAAAAGAGCACTCCTTTTGCATGGCGAAACACCTACAAGATTTTCCAGTAACACTGATCGAGCTGTTGCATTACTCTTTGGAGATGCTGGTTCGGCAACGGCAATCGAAGCAAATGAGTCTGATAACGAAGGCGATGAATGGGTATTCAGCGTTCATACCGATGGAACCGGATACTCGGATCTCATCATCAGAGGCGGCGGCTTCAGAGATCGTTTTCCCAATGATAGAAAATCCTGTTTTGTCCACATGAATGGTGCAAATATCTTCAATTTCACGATCAAGAGCGTTCCCAAATTAGTCGATGATACGCTTGAAGGCGCGGGTCTTACTAGGGATGAAATCGATTATTTCATTCTCCACCAATCTAATCGATTCATAATGAGCCACTTGGCGAAAAAAATCGGAATTCCTAGCGAAAAACTACCATTGACGATCACCAAATTTGGCAGCGCGGGGGGACCTTCGGTTCCATTGACGGTTGTAAACGGAGGATTAAAGCGTCCAACCGACAAGCCGCTTAAGCTACTCATGCTAGGATACGGCGTGGGCCTTTCCTGGGGTTCAGCGCTTGTGGATCTTTCTCCTGAAGCTGTTCTTAGCCATTTGGTTCTCAACACCATAAACTAACTTGCACGAAAATCTCCGCAAACGACAAAAATATCATATCATTGAAGATAGCTTTTTACTGAAATACAGGTAGTTTTAGCTAGTAAGCTTTAAGCATATAATTTCTCACAGATGACCTTATACACAAAGTTGAAGTTTTTATGTTGTGGAGAAACGAAATTGGCCGATTCTCTGCCCAATTTGAAAAATTATGGATAAAAAGCCATTTATTGATTTTGAAGGCCAAATTGTCCTGGTAACTGGAGCTACTTCAGGTATTGGGAAAGCAATTGCAATTCAACTTTCGCAATGCGGTGCCAAGGTAATCCTATCTGGTCGAAACTTGGAACTACTTGAGGAAACCTCGAGCGAAATTGGAAATGGATCGTCCATTTCGTGGCAAATGGATTTAATCGATATTCCTTCGATCTTGCCCAGCATTAAGAAACTAGCAAGCGAGCACGGTCGCATATATGGCTTTTGTCATTCCGCAGGCATTATCGAAACGAAACCCCTTCGCTCGATCGATATGAATAGTCTTCGGTCCTTGATGGAAATTAATGTTAACGCCGGACTCGAACTGGCGAAATGCATAACACGAAGAGATGTAATGACCCAAGATTGCGGCTCGATATTATTTATGTCCTCGATCTCCAGTTGGATCGCATCACCAGGACAGGTGGCCTATAGCGCCTCGAAAGGAGCCATTCTCTCGGCTGCAAGAACTATGGCTATCGAGCTGGCTAGGCGAAATATAAGAGTCAACACGATTTCTCCAGGGTTGGTAAAAACGCCAATGGCGGAAAAAAGCAATTCATTGATGGCTAAGGGTCAAGTTAGCGAACTTGAGTCAGCCCATCCTCTTGGTCCAGGAGAACCAGGCGATGTTGCCAGAGCTGCAGCATTCATATTAGCCCCGCAAAATAAGTGGCTAACGGGATCAGACCTAATTATCGATGGCGGCTTTACAGCTCGCTAGCTATCAAAAAAATTCAAGCACTTTTGAAATGACTGAAGCAGAAGCCCTTGAATGGATTGCAGAACTGTTTGAAGAATCTAGCGACGCAATTCAAGCGGATACACCACGAGATGACGTTCCAGCTTGGGATTCGCTAGGAGTGCTTTCTTTGATTGCTGCGTTGGATCAAAGATGTGGAATCGTATTGTCAGGTGAGGAAATTGAAAAGATGACCAGGATCGACGATATACTGGAGGTATTACGAGTAAATAAAAAACTAGAATAACTTTAAGATCTGTATGGATTGCTACCATTGATCATAAAGCGTATAGCAATGCCCTAACACATATTTGCTAGGATTACCTCATTCTAATTTGTCTAGCTCTACTCTCTGATGATTACCGATAAACCTAGATTCCCTATCAAAGAAACGATTTTATATGGGTTTTGGCCGAATTTCATAAAGAAAATTATTTTTCGCCTGAAAGGATATAAAATCGGAAAAGGCGTCGTGCTTAATTTCGGTTCCGTAGTATCTGGCAAACAAGTTGAAATCGGAGATTATACAGCGATTGGATACTTCACCTCGATTAGGTGTGAGACGATTAATATCGGTCGCCATGTGAAGATAGGAGCAGCATGCATTATTGACACTCCTCATTTCAGCATAGGAGATGGCAGCAAACTAAACGAGCAAGTATTTGTAGGCGGACTACAGTTTCCAGATTCAAGCCTTAGCATAGGCAAGAATTGCCAAATTATGCAGATGACATTCCTTAACCCTACATGCGGTATTAAAATAGGTGATGATTCAGGAATAGGGGGAGATTCTTTGGTGTTCGGCCATTTTTCATGGCTTAGTGTTTTTGATGGGTATCCAGCAGATTTTCGCCCAATTGAAATAGGTAGGAGCGTATCTATCGCCTGGCGTGTATTTGTTGGAGCAGGAGCAAAAATCGGCGACGGCGCTGTTATTGGAGCCAATTCTCTGGTGAACCGCTCCATTCCATCATCTTGCCTTGCGACTGGCTCCCCTGCCAAAGTTGTCAGCAAAGCTCCCTATTTCCCTAGAGAAATTTCCGTCCAGGAAAAGCAAAAGTATTTGATTAAGATCCTTGATGAATTGAAGGATTTCCTATCTGGATACGGAAATGAAAGTCAACACTATCAGGATTTGAAAACCATTGAGACTCGTGTGGTCAAAAAGACATTATTGAATTCGAAAAAAATATTATATAAGCTAAAATATGAAATAGACGATTCCCCGATCAAAGAGCCTGAAAATTGCAATGTGTTCGTATCCTTGAGTTCCATATCAGAAAGTTTAAGATCAAAGCTCGAATCAAAAGGTATCATGTGGATCGATATAGAGAAAAAAGAGCGATCGGAACTAGGGAATGATATGGGCGAAGAAGCAATCCAGTACTTAAGGAGATATGGAGTTAGATTCACACGAAATTCAGGCAAATTGTAATTATAATTTCTAAACTACAAATTCATGAAACCTATTCGAGACGACATTAGAAACTACATCGTTGAAAACTTTCTCTTCGGCCAAGACGATCTGGCAGACGATACCTCTTTTTTGGATCGCGGCATCCTCGATTCAACAGGCGTTCTCTACCTTGTCGACCATATAGAGCTCACTTATAGCATCAAGGTCGAAAATGATGAAATGCTTCCTGAAAATTTAGATACAATCGAAGCGATTTGCGCTTATATCGAACGCAAGCAAGCCGGAGCCGCCCAAAGCGTAAGCGAATAGCCCTCAAGCCAGAAACGCTCTTTATATTCAATTTTTATGTTGCTTTGGATTGAATCCTCTCCCCCATGTGCGGGATAGCTGGATACTTGAATTTCAAGAAAGGTCTCGTTCCTTCCAAAGAGACCATGCAAGCGATGCTCGCGACCATAAGGCATCGCGGTCCCGATCAGTTCGGTATTTATCTCGATGATACTGCAGCTTTAGGAAACGCCCGACTGAGTATCATTGATCTGGATCATGGCCAGCAGCCCATGGCTACTTCAGATCGCCGGTATTGGATCGTCTACAACGGCGAGATTTTCAATCATAAAGAACTCCGTGAAGAGCTACAGTCAAGCGGCGTAGCAATCGAGACGCATTGTGATACAGAGGTGTTTCTCAAGCTGTTCGAAAAAGAAGGTCCCGATTGCCTTCGTCGCCTGAACGGCCAATTTGCCGCCGCCATATGGGATACGCGTGAAAAGCGGCTTTTCTTGGCGAGAGATCGCCTGGGCATCCGACCTCTGTATTACAGTTTTCATGGCGGGAGTTTCGTCTTCGGCTCCGAAATTAAAGTCTTGGCCTCTTTTCCCGGATTGCAACTGAGCTGGGACGCCGTCGCGCTCGATCAGATTTTCACGGGATGGTCCTGCCTAGCTCCACGCTCTCCCTTCGACGAAATAAAGCAATTGCGCCCCGGTTCCTATGCCTGCCTAGACGAAAGCGGTCTACAGGAGCAAGTCTATTGGCAGCCGTCTTTCGAGGTCGAGGACCCAGCGTTTCGATCCGCTAGCGAAACAGACTTAATTGACGCTCTGCACGATTTGCTACTTGACTCGGTCAAGCTGCGCCTGCAAGCCGACGTACCCGTAGGCGCGTACCTTAGTGGCGGCCTTGACTCCTCGCTGATCGCTTCCTTGGTCAAGGAAAACGCGAGAGGCAGATTCGACACTTTCTCTATCGCCTTTAGCGATGCCAACTTCGATGAAAGCGAACATCAACAACGAATGGCATCGCTGCTCGATACGGAGCATCAGGTCATAAAAGTCGCAAATGAGGATATTCGCGACGTTTTCCCAGAAGTTATATGGCACTGTGAAAGCCCGATTCTAAGGACCGCACCCGCACCGATGTTCCTGCTTTCTCGGCTCGTGAATCGCTCGCGTTACAAGGTGGTGCTGACCGGCGAAGGAGCGGACGAGTTCTTCGCTGGATACGATATTTTCAAAGAGGCGAAAATCCGCGCCTTCTGGGCGAAGGAACCGGAGTCACAAAGGCGTCCGAAGCTTCTGGAAAGGATATATCCGGATCTCCAGAATCTCGCTCGGCTCGGACCGAAGTATCTCGCGAGTTTCTTCGGTCACGGCCTTACGGATACGACGAGCGACAGCTACTCTCATAATATCAGATGGACGAATACAAGGCGAGCGAAGCGCTTTTTCAGCCCCGAGCTTAACGACGCCATCGGGACGCGAACATCCAATCTCGCGAGCGAAGCGGACCTTCCTGCCGAGTTCAAACACTGGGATATTTTAAGCAGAGCTCAGCGCTTGGAGATATCCACCTTTCTTAGCTCCTACTTGCTGTCTTCGCAGGGCGACCGCGTCGGCATGGGCAATTCCGTTGAAGGCAGGTATCCGTTTCTCGACTACCGAGTAAGTGATTTTTGCTCGAAACTTCCAGCCAAGTTCCGAATGCGAGGACTGCGTGACAAGTACTTGCTGAGAAAATTGGGCAAGGAAATCCTTCCAAAAGATATTTGGGACCGCCCGAAAAAGCCCTATCGAGCTCCCATACACAGGAGTTTCTTTTCCTCGGAAAGAGAGACCTATGTCGATCATGTACTCTCGGAGGATTCGCTCGAGAAATGCGGCCTGTTCAATCCGAAAGCCGTTTCCATGCTGACAGGCAAGATAAAGAGAGGTCTTCCGCTAGGTGAAATCGACGACATGGCGCTAACCGGCCTGATTTCTACGCAATTGTTGCACGAACAGTATGTCGAAAACTTCAAAGCGCCGGATCCCCTGGGCGCGAAAGACGATGTTCTAATCTACGATTCGCGGAGAAGGGCTTTGAAAAACTGATTCTCCTCATGGTGACGCTTGTATCCGATTTTCTAGTTCAAGCCGCAAAGTCCTTTCCTGATCGGAATGCGGTTTGGCAAGGCGGGAACTGGCATTCGTACGGCGAGATCGATCGGCTGGCGAAGAAATTCGCAAAGCTGCTTACGAGAGAAGGAATCCGAAAAGGCGACCGTGTCGGCTTGCTGGCAAACAATTCGATCGACTATATCGCGGCTCATTTCGGAGCCTTGCTAATCGGAGCCGTCGAAGTTTCGCTTAACTCCGACTTCAAGAGCGCTGACATCGCGAAGCTTTTGGAAGACTGCCAAGCCAAGTGCCTAATCGCCGATCGCAAGCATGCGAAAATCGCGTTGGAAGCAACCCAAAAATCTGAATACATCGAGTTTCTTTGCTTGGATGTTCCACACGAACGAACGAAAGACCTCTCCGATGGAATTCCGATCTTCAGCTTCGAGGGCACGAAAGCGGATGACGCATCGGCCGAGCCCTTCGATCTCGCCCTCGCTGAAGAAGACCTTGCTTCGATCGTCTATACCTCAGGCTCCACCGGCAAGCCGAAGGGCGTGGCGCTTAGCCACAGAAACCTGGCGAGCAATATGGCCTCCATCGTCGACTATCTCGGACTGGTCGAGAGCGATATTATGCTGGTCGTATTGCCTTTTCACTACATCTACGGCCGCTCCCTACTTTACACGCACTTTCTTTCGGGAGGCGCGATCGCCATCGAAAACCGCTTCGCCTTTCCCAATGTCGCGCTGAAAACGATGGGAGAGGTTAAAGCGACCTGCTTTGCCGGCGTGCCATCCACGTTTTCCATACTCCTTCGCAAGACCGATTTCTCGCAAAAACACTGCGCTTCTCTGCGTATCGTCACGCAGGCAGGCGGCGCCATGGCGCCCAGCTTGCAGAAGGAACTCGCCAAAGTTATCGCTCCAGCGAAGCTGTTCATCATGTACGGGAGCACGGAAGCGGCTCCGAGAATCACGTATCTCGATCCCAACTACCTGGAGGCGAAATGGGGATCAATCGGCAAGGCGATTCCTTCCGTTGAAGTGATCATCGCCGACGATGCTGGAAACGAATTGCCTCAGGGAGAACATGGCGAAGTAGCAGCAAAAGGACCAAATATCATGGTAGGCTACTGGGACGACGAGCACGGCACGGCAAAGGTTCTGCGCAATGGCTATTATTTTACGGGAGATCTCGGTTATAAAGACGAAGATGGCTTCATTTTTTTAAGCGGAAGGGCCAGAGATATCATCAAGGCAGGAGGCAATCGGATCAGCGCCAAGGAGATCGAAGAGAAAATGCTCGAGCTGCCGTGGGTCGTAGAATCAGCCGTTATCGGCGTTCCCGACGACGTACTCGGCGAGGCAATACACGCTTATGTCGTCCTGAGGGATGGCCAAGGCGATCCCACTCAGATTGAAAACCACCTAAAACATTCGTTTCCCGCATTTAAATGGCCGAAAACCATAGAGTTAACGAAATCTCTGCCGAAGAATAAATCTGGAAAGATCATTAAAGCCGAACTACGTGCGCTACATACTTGAGCTAGATGCGAACTTAACTACCTTCATCGCCAAAACCAGTGTATTATGGGAGAAATTCCACTAACTAAGGAAAGTCTCGACTTGGATTGTCAAGCCGAGGTGGATCGTGTTTGCGATCAGATTCGAGAAACGTTGAGGAAATTCCGACGTCGAGGACTTATCGTCGCTCTCTCGGGAGGTATCGACAGTTCACTCACGGCCGCATTGTGCGCAAAGGCCGTTGGTCCTAAACGTGTATTCGGAATTCACATGCCTGAAAAGGATTCATCCGAGGAAACACTCGAGCTTAGCCAGTCGGTATCCAATCGATTCGCGTTCGACTCGGTCATCGAAGATATTACTCCAATACTGCAGGCTAATCGTTGCTACGAACGGCAAGCTGAATGCATCCGAGTCGCAATTCCCGAATACGGCGAAGGCTGGAAGAGCAAGATCGTTTTAGAAAGCATCCTGGAAAACAAAGGCTTCAATTTCTCGAGCGTGGTGGCTCAATCTCCCGATGGTGAAATTATCAAGCGACGCCTGAGCGGCGACTCTTATCTTGGTATCGTAGCCGCGACCAATTTCAAGCAACGGGCACGAAAAGTGTTGGAGTACTACCACGCAGACCGATTGAATTACGCCGTCACGGGAACACCCAACCGTCTCGAATACGACCAAGGGTTTTTCGTCAAGCTTGGAGACGGAGCGGCGGATATTAAGCCAATCGCCCATTTGTATAAGTCGCAAGTCTATCAGTTGGCTGAGTTTCTCGATGTGCCGGAAGAAGTAAGGAAAAGACCGCCGACAACGGACACCTACAGTCTGCCTCAGGGGCAAGACGAATTCTATTTCTCTCTGCCTTACGCTCAGATGGATCTTTGTTTGTATGCGAAAAATAATGGCTATTCCGCCTCGGAAGCTGGCTCCTTAATTGGGCTTTCGGAGAATCAAGTCGAAAGGGTCTTTCAGGACATCGATACGAAACGCGCGACTACGAGCTATCTGCATGCGAAGCCTGAATTAATCGGATCCGTGCCAGAAATCAACGAATAACTATTTATCTGCTTAAGAAGATCCAACTGGGATCGTATCGAAAAAATAATTAATTCCTCACTCCTATGAAAATCGCAATTGTAGGCCTAGGCTATGTTGGGCTTCCCTTATCGCTTCAATTTGCTCGTTCGGGTGTAACTGTATTGGGCTTGGATATCGATTCCAAAAAAGTTGAATCGCTTAATGCGGGGAAGAGTTATATCAAGCATATCTCTTCCGAAGAAGTAAGTTCAATGGTTGAGAAACGAGTCTTCTACGCATCAACCGACTTTTCCAAAATATCCGATCTAGACGCTGTCATTATATGTGTGCCCACTCCTCTCAGCAAGAATCGAGAGCCGGATATCTCTTATGTATTAAATACTGCTGAAACCATAGCTCCTCATCTCACCAAGAACATTCTCGTCGTTTTGGAGTCGACAACCTATCCAGGAACGACTGATACGGATCTTCGAAAGGCACTTGAAGAAGGCTCAGGAATGAAGGCTGGTGAAGATTTTTATTTGGCCTTTTCTCCTGAGAGAGAAGATCCCGGAAACCCTCAGAGCGTCGTAGCGACAATTCCAAAAGTCATCGGCGGCTACACTCCAGAATGTTTGGAAAAGGGAAAGGAATTATACATTAAAGCTCTAAGGAGCCTGGTTCCCGTATCCTCGTGCCGCGCAGCAGAAGCTACAAAGCTGCTGGAAAACATATTCCGAAGCGTCAATATAGCTTTAGTAAACGAACTAAAGCTAATCTATGCCTCCATGGGAATCGACATCTGGGAGGTGATCAATGCCGCGAAGACGAAGCCATTCGGATACATGCCATTCTATCCGGGGCCCGGTCTAGGAGGCCACTGTATTCCCATTGATCCATTTTATCTCACCTGGAAGGCAAGAGAATTTGGATACAATACGCGATTTATCGAGTTGGCAGGGGAGATTAATACTTCAATGCCAGAATACGTAATTGAACGCGTAACAGAGGCCCTGAATAAACAGAAGAAGCCAGTGAACGGAAGTAAAGTGCTCATTCTTGGTCTGGCTTATAAACCTAATGTAGATGACGACCGAGAATCACCAAGCTATATATTAATGGATCTATTAAAAGAAAAAGGCGCTGACATTTCTTATTATGATCCCTATGTTTCAGTAATCAAGCCTACGCGAGAACATCCTCACTGGGCAGGTACGGAATCAGTAATCTGGGATAAAGATGTGATCTCGGCTTTTGATGCCATTCTGATTTCAACGAACCATGCCTCGATAGACTATCATGCCTTGGCTAGTTGGAGTAACTGTATAGTGGATACTAGAAACGCAATGGCGAACGTGGACACGGACGAAGGTCAAGTCTGGAAGGCTTAGGGTAGCTTGATAGCAGGCAGCGGTTTAGACCATAGAGAATATCTTAGAAGGGACAAGGAAATAGGCTCGCATATTATAAATCGGCATGTTGCACACATGCTGATACAAGCTCTAAAGCCCCTTAACCAGGGGCTTTTTTGTTATTCGGAAAGAGATGTTAATCCTCGATAATACGATAAAACTGGGACTGCGCTAAGTCGGCTATATTGATCCCTTCAAATTGGCCATCACCCTCATTATCAGTAACGAGCATACCGATCTTCTCCCATGTTTTCATATCGTTCGAAATTTCCAAGCGATAGGCAGTCAATGACGTACCCGTAAAAGTGATACTAGCAGTACCATCGGTACCAAAATCGACTTTGCCAACTTTGGAATTTGATAGAACTGTGAGATGAGCATTCTCAAAAATGACTTCGTAGCGGTCATCATTATCCAACCCGTCAACCAATAGAATATCGTAGACACCTGGTGGCGTTGATTCATCGACTTCTGTCGAGAGAGTTGCAGAGGCCTTCACGTCTCTAGCATCGTGCCCAAGAACAAGCCCTTGTACACTGGACGTGAGTTCAGGATTCGATTCCCCTAACTGTTTCGACTTATCATCAGCTTTGAATATTAGAATCGCAGGAGTGACGAGCAACGTTCCGTTTACGTGATTTACTGTATAGTCTAAATCGAAGGCTCCGGTGATGGTAATAGGATATTCTCCTGGCAAGCTTAGTTCGTTTGCTGAAACACGAAGTCGAGGAGTTAAGAGAAAATCGTCAACCGAATCGCCTTCCTTGAGTCCTTCTACGGAGAAAGTAAGCGGCGGATTGGGTGATCCATAGGGTTTTGTGAGACTATCAGCTGTAAGCGTAACGATTGGTTTGGAAGAACCTCCACCGCCACCACCGGAACCTCCACTGCCACCACCGGAACCTCCACCAGACGGAGCTGCTACAACCGTCAACTGACCGGGAACAAAGTTCATATTATAATTATCAGCGCTAGCTCCACTAACTGAGATTTCATAGGTTCCAACTCCGCTGGACTCGTTTGCGGATGTAGTCAAGCTAGGAGCCGTATCCAAAATTTCGGGGCCTTCTCCAAGCGCAAACCCATTATAGCTCGCAGTAAGCTCAGGGTTAGGTTGCCCAACTTCCTTGGACTTGTCATCAGCAGTAACCGTCAACGTCGCAAGTGAAACAGTAAGCATACCATTCTGGTGAATTATGGCATACTCCGAATCCGAAGCTCCCGAAATAGAAATTTGGTATTGGCCGACGGGGCTCGAAGCATTTGCCGCAGTTTGAATGATTGGTTGTGTATCCAAGTCTTGGATTGAGTCTCCGGGAGCAAATCCAGTAGCGGTAAATGTAAGTTCGGGGTTATCAGAACCGTAAGAACGGATCTTGTCTTCAACAGTAAGGACAACGACTCCTTGAGCAGTCACGGTAAGAATTCCAGGCTGATGTGTGATATCGTATCGAACGTCGGCAGCTCCTGAGGCATTGATTGCATACTCACCAGGCGGGCTGGACTGATCAGCTGATGTGGAAAGGGATACTTGGATTGAAAGGTCAGCTGGCTGTTGACCCAGCTTTAAACCAGAGTAAGTAGCCGTTAAACCAGGATTTGCCGATCCCTCAACTTTGAATTTATTATCCGCCGATATAGTGAGGATTGAAGGAATTACGACGAGACTGCCAGAGGAAACATGGCTTATATTGTAATTCGAATCTGAGGCTTCGGAAATAGTAAGAGGATAGCTTCCAGGTAAACTCGAACTAGTGGCAGTTGTAGTGATTTGGGGTTGTGTATCGAGATCGCTGATCGCGTCACCAGCAACCAATCCACTCGCGTTGAAAGTGAATGCGGGATTCGAATCTCCATAGCTCCTCTGAGCATCGTTGGAAGCTAGAGTCAGAGAGGCTTTATTGACGTTAAGGATTCCATTTTGATAGGATATGGAATAATTGCTATCTGAAGCCCCACTAGGGACAATAGAATATGAACCTGCAGGACTTGATGGACCAGCAGTTGTAGACACGTCAGCTTGAACGTCCAAGACGCTGAATGTCTCGCCGAGCTTAAAGCCAGCATAGTTGAGAGAGAACGGAGGGTTCGATTGGCCGTAAATTCGGCTGGCATCATTAGCTGAAATCGTCAACGGAGCTGGAGTTATTTCTTGTTGACCAGCCACGTGCGATATAGAGTAGTTCGAATTGGAAGCTCCCGCAATTGATATGCTATACAACCCGGATGGGCTAGATTGAACAGCTGCTGTGCTCAAAGAAGGTTGGGTATCCAAATCATTGATATTGTCACCGTTTTGAAAGCCAGAAGCAGAAAAAGTTAGAGTTGGGTTGAGATCACCGTAGGTTCGCTGTTTATCGTCTGCCGTTAGAGTTAGCTGAGCAGGATTCACATCGATGCTCGTAGAAGCAATAACCACCGAATAGGCAGATAGGTCGTCTGGAGTAAACGTGACGTTCAGCTGTTGGTTACTCCCAGCATTAAGAACGGTTCCAGAAGCAGGCGAATAGACGAAAGACCCAGATACATTTGCGGTTGCATTGAGCTGAACAGCACTCAGTGGAGTTCCATAAGTGATAGAGCTTGGCTGCGCCCAACTAACCTCGGCTTCGGCAGGAGGCGAACCTAGAAAGGCTATCCAATCTGAAAGCAGTTGCACCCCTTCTGCATCAACTTCGTTGGAACCGAGAGGCGGCATTTGTTGGGCTCCTCTTATCGATATACGCTGCAACAACATAGAATGAGCAGGATCACCGGGAACAATCACTTTGTTGCTAGGATCGCCCCCATTATCAACCAGTTCGCCGTTAATTAAATTGGCACTGTCCAGATCAACTAAAAAACTTGCGTCCCAATTCCCTTGAGAAGGTCCTCCAGGCTGGTGGCATTGGACGCAATTAGCCTGAAGGTAGGAGCGAACGCGTTCTTCCAGGCTAAATGACGAATCACTCGTATCAGGTAAAGCAGGCATGGAAGACGGATCGCCGACAGAAGAATCGAAATAGCCCACCTGACTGAGGGCGGAAATCTGGTTTACGTGACCACTACCGTAGTCGTACTCACGGTTTAGTTGCAGAGTGTTAAACCCTAACGCATGTCCACCTTGAGAAGTATGACATTGAATACATTCCGAGCGAGAAGGATACCTCCAAGTTTGTTCGCGGAGCACCGTGACCCCATCGGTTTCGTAGATTGTGATGTTTTCGTCCAAACCGGATTCATCGACTAAGTCGGCATCGGTCTCGCTTTGATTCCATCTGTACGTAAAGCCATGTATTCCGTCGGAATTCTTGACCAGGAATCTGGTTTCCAAACGACGACGCGAACCTGGGTCGCCATTAATGATCTCAATGTCGAAATGCTTTATCCACACGGTACCGATCGGAAATCCCCAGTTTTCAGAACTGCTAAATGTAATGGTATCGCTAATACTTGGAACCGAGAACCAGCGGGACTTTATTGCATGATCCGACCAAAAGGGGACATTGATCTCGAAAGGAACGATCCCAGAATACGGTTCAAGTGTTTGAAGGTCGCTAAAAGCTCCCGTTTTCGATAATTCATCAGGAATGGGCAGTCCTGAAACTGGAGTGTGTGTCAATCTATAGATCGTTCCAGCTCGGCTGGAAATTAAAACATCGCCATTTGAAGGGTCGTGACCGAAAGCAGCCGGCTGACTCACACTCGTGAGCTGTTGAAAATCTTCCGCCTGACCAGTACTTCCATTATAACGGAAGGCGAAGATCCGGCCTCCAAAATCTCCAAAGACATAGTAACCACTGAGCTGGGAGATTGTATTCCCGCGATAAACAACGCCTCCAGTAATAGAAATACCTTGAGCAACACCACCTGGAATAGCCGGCCCATTACTGTGCGGGTATTCAAGAATTGGATCTGTCAGGGTTATTCCGGCGGGAACAGTACCAGAATATGGATGCAAACCTTCTCTGTACTTCCATCCATAATCCCCCCCTGATTCGATTATATTAACCTCTTCCCATGCATTTTGACCCACATCAGCGCAAATCAAGACTCCAGTCACTGAATCGAATGTGAACCGCCAAGGATTACGAAGACCCACCGCATAGAACTCTGTTCTGACATTAGAGGGATTGATAGCTTGTCCATCAAAGGATGTCGCCCCGACAAAAGGATTGTCATTTGGGACACTGTAATAGGCCAAGCTAGAGCCGTTTTTGTGAATAGCCGGATGATCGTTGGGTTCGAGATTACCAGCCATTTTATCAACATCGATTCTTAAGATAGCACTGAAAAAGTCTTTATCGATAAAACGACTGTTGTTGAAACTATCACCTCCACCTCCCTCGTCTCCAGTGGAAATGTAGAGATAACCATCAGGCCCAAAATGCAAATCACCTGCGTTGTGATTTCCAGCTTCGTCATATTGGGTGATTAGGGGCTGCTCAGAACCGGTGAGAGCCTTATTTGGATCGGTTGGATCGATTTCAAAACGAGACACCCGGTCATGGAGTCCAGATCCGGCTGACGAACTCGTTTGAAGGGTATAGAAAACGAAGAAATATCCGTTCGATTGCCAGTCTGGATGGAAGGCAAGTCCTAGCAAACCACCCTCACCCGCTGAACTAACAATTGAAGAGTAATCCAAAAACAATGATTTGGTAGGACTGCTGACATCGTTTATGACATAAATTCGGCCAGACTGCTCAACCACAAAAACGCGACTATTGTCTCCCGCCGGGGTTGCCAAAGCAACAGGTTGATAGAAACTGAGCCCAGGAAATGCATTCTCGACCTCATATTCAAGCGCCAAAGGCTCCTCGGGTAACGCTAGAGATGTATTGGCCTCACGGTTTTGCAGTCCATAGCTCGAAGCCGCAACGTGAAGACATAAGCCAGAAAAAACTGCAAGCCGAAGAGGAGAAGGGCTCATTGTGGCTAGGTGGCTATTTCAATCGAGCATTTTTGTAAAGAAATTATGAATCCGATCAAGCGACGGTTCTGTTAAACATTCACGAGAGAAATTTGGATAGAGGTCTACGGCAGGACAGAGTTTGCATTCAAATTCAGAAGCGGACCAATCCAGTGGAACGAGGTCCTTAAGGGAGGTAACTCACAATAAACATTACTGCTCGGTGGGGGTTTCACGGTTAATTGCTGCAAACCTGCCTATGAGATTGCCCCAAGCTCAAGGAAGGAGTACGACATTCGGTCAACAAATTAACTAGGGAGAAAAGTAACTTTCCAAAGATATGTGTGAGAATTCTAGGACATTAAACAGGCTGGCAACAATGGCAGTCTTATCTTGCATCGCACTACAAGTATACGGGCAAGGAATCCTGGCGCCTTCAGGCGGCAACCAGAACGTTTCCCGCTCTAATCCAACCTACTTTGGAAAGCCAAACACATCCGGAGTAGCTCAAGCCATTACTGGTGGCGTCAATCCGTACGCATGGGGACCCATTTCGGTGCGGCCGGGCTTGGGATTTCGCTACATATACGGAGATGGCCTACTCGGGCAAAGCGGCGAACAACAAGATTCAAGTTTGCAGGAAATTTCGCCGAATTTCGATTTTGAGATAGGCGAGCGTTTTACAGCCAACTACTCGCCAACATGGAGGATCTACGCTGATGAAGCTTTCAAAGATGTTGTTGACCATTCGGCGGGCTTCACCGGGGAGGGACAGCTAGGAACTTGGACTTTCGGCTTCGACCAGGATTACGGCTTTCGTACCCAATCTCTAATTGAGGCCGGGCGCCAAGCGGAAGAAGAATCGTGGAGTACATCCCTTAACGCGTTTCATCCGTTCACGAACTCCGTGTACTATAACAGCTCGCTGATCCAGGACGTGCGAGATGTTGAGGACTTTACTGACTCGACGCAGTGGGCGTTCACTAACCGCTTACACTATGCTCCGTCACCACATATTGATTATGCAGTGAGCGGCACCTATGGCTACACTGATATAGATCCAGGGCTCAACATGGAATTCCAGCAGTACACTGCAAGTATAGGCTTCAATCCGAGCGAAAAAACGCAAATAGAGCTAGAAGCAGGTGTTGACGTTAGAGAGTTTGACTTTAGCGGAGCGGAAGAATTCAGCAATCCAATCTTTAACGCGACAATGTCATACAGTCCTAGGGAAACGACAACTTTGTCAGCCTCGGCAGAAAGATCCTACGAATCGTCCCTGTTTGAGGATACCGTTGTTGAAAGGGAGGGATTTCGCCTCAATTTCAGGCAGCGGCTGTTAGATAAGTTCGATATTGATCTGGGTTACAACAACACAACCTCAGTTTTTGCTGACGAACTTGGAAGCTCCGTTGGCGCACGGGATGACGAAAACGAATCCTATGATGCACGTCTAAGCGCAATGGTCCTCTATAAGATTCGCATGTCAGCATTTTACCGTCATATTAGGAATGTATCCAATATCGATGGATTCGAATTCGACAGCGATCAGGTAGGGGTTGAAGCGAGATATCAATATTGATACGATTTATTTCGCAGTGATAAGGCTTGGGAAAACGAATACAGAGTTCGTGAGGATTTCCGATTTAGGAAGGACTAATCAAACTTTGCGCCGATGAGGGAACAGTCGAAAACCAACCGAAACTTCCAGGCTGAATTTAATCCTAGCCAAGAAGTGATGCCTTCTAGGGAACACTGGGCTTTCTGTGTTGCGCTGATAGTGTTAACCGTGCCCTTCATTATCCCTCTTAACGCCCTGCTCCATCTGTCTCTTTCTTCTTCCCTCTACTCACATGTCGTCCTGATTCCTCTGGTTTCGGCCTACTTTTTTTGGACAGAAAAGCGTCGAAGCGGTCAGTCAAAACCTTTGTATTGGGCAGCAGCCGTATTTGCAGTCTTCGGGCTAGCTGGATTGTCTTTTTCCTTTTTCAACAAAAGTTCATCCCACTTAACGACTGAAGACATAATCGCTCCGCAAATATTTTCATACGTTATGCTAATAACGGCAAGTGGAGCTTTTTTTATGAGTAAGGAGAGTTTCAAGCAGCATGCATTCTCATTTATCCTCTTACTCTTCATTGTTCCATTTCCGAGTTTTGTAAAAGAGGGTATAGAAATTTTTCTACAACATACCTCAGCAGAAGCGGCTTATCGCATACTCTTAACAGCCGGGACCCCCGTTCTTAGACACAGTGAACTGGTTTTTGAACTGCCAAATATAAAGCTAGAAGTCGCGCCCCAATGTAGTGGCATTAGATCGAGTCTCGTCCTTTTCATAGTAAGTATCGTTGCGGCAAAGCTATTCTTGTCTACAGCCTGGAAGCGATGGATTTTAGTACTCTGCGTTATTCCACTTGCGATAATACGAAACGGCTTCCGCGTCTTTACGATCGGTCAACTGTGCACATTGAAAGGCCCGCAGATGGTCGATTCATGGATACACCATAGCGGCGGGCCTTTGTTTTTCGCTCTTTCACTGATTCCATTCTTTGGTTTGCTTTTTATTCTTTGGAGATCTGAAAGCAAAACATCCTAAGGCAGACTCAAAGTACAATCGAAAAGACACAGTATCCTTACATGATTGATACAAAAATCATAGCAGGGAAACGTTCACACTGGAGGACCACTCCCGCTAGATTTTCGCTAGACGCTGAAGAAATAAACGTATGGAAATTTAAAATACATTACAAAGACTACAACATCCATGATTTCGAAGAATTCCTGAGCCATGCGGAGATTAACCGGGCAAGAAGATACGTTTTTGAGAAAGACAGAATCAGTTTCAGCTACACACGGAGCATCCTTCGATGTTTGCTCGCAAGACATCTTAAAATTTGCTCTAATCAGGTTGTCATCTCAGAACAGAGACATCAAAAACCGGCATTGATTGGTCAGCAAAAAAACGCTATGCAGTTCAATGTATCGCACTCAGGCGAATACGCCATGATAGCTATTTCCAAAGACAAACAAGTTGGCATCGATATTGAGAAAAGAAAACAGGAAATAGACTTCGACGGAATTGCAACAAGCCACTTTTCCCAAGATGAAATAGAAGAAATTGCAAATTCCAAGGGAGTCAGAAAAATGGAGTCTTTTTATCGTTGCTGGACCAGAAAAGAAGCTATCGTTAAGGCAGCAGGCATAGGGCTGTCACTATCTCTAAAATCTTTCTCCGTACCACTTGAGCAGACGACACATGGAAGACCCATCGGAAATAAGCCGCGCGTCGTTCATCGGGGAATTTGGCAGCTTTATCAAATCGGTTCTGGAGATCCTAATTACGAGTCCGCCCTTGCAGTTGAAGGAGAGGATCCTGTTAAAATTAATTGCTTTGAAGGAGGTCGGAATATTTTTACTCGTCCCGAAAACGGAGATAATCGATCATGTTGAGTACAGAGAAAAATACGCTTAAGAAGCTAGGAAGTAGTTGCCTAGCGATTACCTTTATTTTTTGGCTCCTTGGATGCTCGTCATCAGAAGACAAACTTGCTTTACACTTGTCTCGAGCTCTTCAATACGAGACATCAAACAGTCTTGATGCAGCGGAAATCGAACTTAAAAACGCAATCCGACTTGATCCCGGCAACGCAACGGCCTTTGAAAGTCTAGGTAGAATTTATTTTACACAGGGTTCAATAAGTAAAGCTTTCCCTGTCCTTTCAAAAGCTTTTGAAATTGAGCCGAATAATATCGAAATAAAATGGCGCCTGGCAGAAATTCATCATATTTTGGGTGACACAGAGAAAGCTAGCAGCCTAATCGATGAAGTTCTCCAAGCAAAGCCCGATCATGCCATAGCTCCGCTAATCTATGCAAACGTATCTATTCGACAGAAAAAATTGGATACGGCAAAATCGTTTCTGGAATCACTTGAAAATGAACATCCTGCCAAGAAAACCAGTCTTGGGTTAATCTCAGTTGTCGAACAAAAACCTGAAGAGGCAAAACAATATTTCATAGACGCGATCAAAATAGATGAATCTTATTTTCAAGCCTCAATAGCTCTAAGCAATTTACACCTTATAGCGGAAGATCCCGAGGAAGCTGAAAACGTCCTAGACGAATCCCTTGCAACCAATACAAAAGCTCCTGCAGTGGCCGTAAGGTTGGCTAAACTACAGTTTTCTCAAGGAAGAATCAAGGAAGGCATTGCAACATTAGAAACCGGTCTACAGCACAATCCAAGTCATTTCGGCATAATTGAAACGCTCGCTCAGATTCTGGCGGATCAAAGACGCTTCGAGGAAAGCGGAACCCATGTTCAATCTCTACTGAGAAGGGACCCAGTCCACTACAACGGAATGGTCCTCCAAGGGAAATTATACCTTGCCAGAGGCAAGAACGAGGAGGCCGCGGAATGGTTTGAGGCGGTTACACAAGCGTATCCTAATTCGGGTGACGCTTCCTACCATAAAGCCCTAGCGCATTTGGCTAACCGAGAAGTAGCTAAAGCGATTGCAAGCCTTACCAAGGCAACGACCCTCGAACCAAATCATGGCGATGCGGTTATTGCACTAGCGGGCATCAACGCGCAGCAGGGAGACACTGCAGATGCTGTGGTCGCTCTAAACAAGCTATTGCAAACGAATTCGAATAATACTAAAGCGCAGATACTTCTGGCCCAGATTCTAGAATCTGAAAAACAATATGAAGAAGCGATAAAAATATATTCAAACCTATCAGAGAAATTCCCTACAAATCCACAATTTCTAACGCAACTTGGAAATCTACAACTACAAGACCAAGAAACCGACTTGGCTAGAGACTCATATTTGAAGGCTCTGGAAATTTCGTCTACATTCCCAATTGCACTCGAAAAACTAACAGACTTGGAACTCGCTACTGAAGGTGTCAACCAGGCAAAAAATAGAATTGCGACTTTAATTCAGGATAATCCAGGCAACGCATTTCTTTACGCCTTAAAAGGGAAAATACATATTTTTGAAAAGAATGCCGAAGAGGCAGAAACTGCACTAAAAAGATCAAATGAATTTCAAGCTAATCCGCCTGCAACAAAAATGCTGGCAGGCATCTATCTTCAAAATGAAAGAATTCCCGAAGCTCTATCACTATTGGAAAGCCTAACGAAACTCAGCCCGAATGATATCGAATCTCGATTGCTATTAGCATCTACGTATGAAAAAACTGGTGACATAGATAAAGCGAGGAATACTTACGAATCGATTCTATCGATTAATCCAGAGCATGCTCCGTCTTTAAATAATTTGGCTTATATTCTTTCTGAGCAAAATATCGACTTGGCAAGAGCCTTCGAGCTGGCAAAAAGAGCAAGGGAGGAAATGCCAAGCGATCCTAGCATCGCTGATACATTGGGATGGATTGCATACAAACAGGGGGAGTACGAGTGGGCAGCATCTCTTTTGCAGGAAAGCGCACGGAAGATTCTGCATCCAGATGTTCACTACCATCTCGCTATGGCGCTTCAAAGGACCGGAAACCATTCTGAAGCAAAAATTTCATTGCAGAAAGCAATCGAGCTCGGCTTAAGCAGCGAAAAAGCAGCCGAAGCGAAAGCGATCATCGACAGGTAGCTGCAAGCAAAGGCCGGTTGCCGTTTTCATCCTAACAATAGTCAAGCGATGCCTCATTGACGCTTCCGATTAATTCGCCTTGGTGTAGGCTAATCAGCTCAAAGCATGTGACGCTCTAATCCGTTGTGATGGTTTCGGAATGGATACTTGAAGAATTGAGGGCTACAGGGCTGAAGACAATCATGGGTGATCCTACTCATGTTAGTTTAGCTAACAAGTGGAATACCTGTAAGTTGTTTATTTTCAATAACTTATATGAATATCTGATTTACTGAATTTTTGGTGTTAGAAAATTTTACAATTTTCATAGCTTGGAGGACCGTTTTGAAAATTGAGCAATATCCTAGTCACTTATACACAATGACTTACAAAGCTGATAAGACAATTGGTCAGTGCTGGCATAGACGCTGCATACGGGCCATCGGAATTATAATTCCAATAACTGGAATCAAATTAAAATATGAAAACACTGAAATTACTTATCAGCCTGACTATCGCAGGGATCCTGGCTAGCCAGGCTGCTATGGCTATAAAAATTAACGGCCAGATTTCGTTTACTGGCGGTTTAGACGCCGACACATCAACTCTAGCACAGGACGGTGATCCTCAAACAACTACTCAAATAGCAATATTGGGAGCCGCTATCCAACCATTTGGCCTCTTAACAGGAGATTATGCAGGAGTGGATACAGGCTCGGCGGTTACATTCGCGTCTCCTATTGACGTTCTCGTTGGGACCAATATCGGTACGCTCTGGTCATTTACTGATGCAACTTCAGGTCTGACATACTCGCTTGATTCAGCAGTTATTACATCTGTAGATCAATCGAGCGGACTTTTCATGTCTGGAACTGGATACGCTAACATTTCAGGTCCTGGTACGGATTTTGAAGCTACTCTAGGCACATGGCAGCTTAGCTCCCAGTCCCAATTATCGTTTTCAGCTGGAACATCGGTTCCCGACAGTGGGACAACCCTTGCGATGCTGGGGCTGGGACTGATTACCCTGGGAACGATTGCTCGCAGATTCAAGGAGTCAAAAAAATAGCCCGCTTCGAAAGCGAACATTTTATAGTTTCAAGCCACGCCGAGGTTTCTAGGCGTGGCTTTTTAATTTATCGAAAGACTCAAGATGATTCCAATTGATATCTTTGAAACTTGAGGAAAGACTTTTAGAGAAAATGCCATACCATAGCCTTTTTGCTTACATAACCGCAGCACTGAGCCTAATATTCGCAATCGTCGCTATAGCGCAAAACTTGCGATCAATAGCGAGGTGGAGCTTTGGCATGACTATGGTAGTCATGGCAATAGAAGGGCTGGCAGCAACATTTTCAGTCGATGCGAATTCAATTTCGTCTTCCGTCGGCTGGCAAAGATGGAAACTAGGTTCCATAAGCTTCCTACCCTTCTTATGGCTACTGTTTGGACTTACATACGCTAGAGGAAATGCAAAGTTCTTTCTCAGGAAATGGAGTCTTCTACTAATCGTGATTCTGATCATTCCGATCGCATCAAGCTTTATATTTAGAGGAGACCTCTTATTGCTTTCCATGGACTCATCTGAAGACCAGGTTCTTCAATTACAACTCGGATGGGTCGGAAAACTAAACCACTTATCTATTCTCATTGGAGCCATTGCGACGTTGATGTCCCTTGAAAGAACCTACCGAGCCTCTGTCGGCACTACACGTTGGAAAGTTAAATTTATGCTGCTTGGCTTTGGAGTGTTTCTCGTTGTAAGAATTTACACCAGTAGCCAGTCTATGTTGTATGGAAGTTTAGATTACAGGCTGGATATACTAAATTCAATTGGACTTGGACTTGGAGCACTCTTGATACTTCGTTCATTATTTCGAAAAGGAAACTTCGAGTTAGAAATCTATCCCTCTCAAGCTGTATTGCAAAACTCATTTACTATCCTGATCGCAGGATTATATCTTTTTTCAGTTGGTGTCTTAGCAAAAATAGTTAAATACATTGGAGGCGACGTCGCTTTCCCCCTGAAAGCCTTAGGCTTGCTCATTGCTCTTATATTATTAGGACTACTACTCCAGTCCGATCAATTTAGGCTCCGGACACGCCAGTTTGTAAGTCGACATTTTAATCGGCCTATGTATGATTATCGGGACACCTGGAGAAGGTTTTCAGAAGAGTTGTCAGTCCAGATAGAACCAAGAGAGATTTCCAACTCCTTAGCAAAACTTATTTCGAAGACATTTGAGATACTCTCTGTTTCCGTTTGGCTATTCGATCACTCGGACCGCTTGGAGCTGATGGCGAGCACTGTTAGCTCTAAAGCGGAAGCCGATAGACTAAGTTTTGGGAATGATTCCATGACCAAAATGCGGGAGGACTTCGTCAATTCAGCGGACCATGTCAACCTAGACTCCAAATCTTCTGGATGGGCGAAAGAATTAGCGAAAGAAAATCCAAAGCAATTTCCAGAAAAGGGTGGATCACGAATTGCGATACCAATTTCTAGTAAAGATTCACTTGAAGGTGTGATCGTGTTGAGGGATAGAGTTAGTGGAATACCTTTTTCAACTCAAGAATATGATATCCTATCGAGCGTATCTAGTCATGCCGCCGCGTGCCTTCAAAACGCCAGCCTATCTCAAAAGGTGCTGGAATCGAAAGAACTCGAAGCCTTTCAAACCATGGCAACATTCTTCGTGCATGATCTTAAAAACGCCGCTTCGACAATCAACCTTATGGTCAAAAACCTTCCCAAGCACTGGGACAACGAAGAATTTCGACAGGACGCTTTAAGGGGGATCTCCAAGACCGGTCAGCGTATTGACAATATTATAGGCAAACTTAGCTCCATTCAAAATAGCCTGAGCCTTTCATTGGCAGAGTATGAATTAAACCCGGTTATAAAAAAACACATAGCAAAATGCGCTATCCCAGACAACATACAACTTGAACTAAAGCTTTACGAACCTTCGCCAAAGACAAAACTGGATGAGCAATTGATTGGGAATGTGATTGAGAATCTAATAATGAACTCTATCCAAGCAATTGACAAAAAAGGGAACATAGAAGTTGAAACAAGCGAAAATGAAAGAGAACTTACGATAAGCATAACAGACAATGGTAATGGTATGACCGAAGAATTTCTAAACGAATCTCTCTTCAAGCCGTTTAAAACCACCAAGAGAACCGGACTAGGAATCGGCATGTTTCAAAGTAAGATGATCGTGGAGGCGCATGAAGGAATAATAACGGTAGAAAGCGAATTAGGCAAAGGCACAACTTTTTGTATTAAGCTACCAGTAGATGAAGGCGATAATTGAGGACTCGAAAAAAAGCATCCAAATTAACGATATCCGAAAGCATATATTCTGAAAATTTAATGAAACCAATTCTCTTAATCGTAGACGATGATGAGGAAATTCGCTCCCAAATGCGATGGGCGTTGAATGACGACTATCAGATTGTCCAGGCAGATGATAAAGCTTCCGCTTTAGAAGAATTTAGGGAAAAATCTCCCGGTGTTGTCCTCCTTGACCTCGGTCTTCCCCCAAATCCGAATTCAACTGAAGAAGGACTTTCTATACTTTCGGAGATTCTAGTTTTAGACTCGCTAACGAAGGTCATCATAGTTTCGGGTCAAGGTGAGCGACAAAATGCAATTCAGGCTATTGGAAGAGGAGCTTACGATTTTATTGGAAAACCTGTCGATATTGAAAACCTTCAGTTAGTCCTGAAGAGATCATTTCACTTGGCGTCGTTAGAACGCGAATACAGAGAGATTAAACATCAATATTTAAACAATTCATTTGAAGGCATGCTCGGATCGAGCGATGCCATGCAAAAGGTTTTCGAATCGATAAGAAAGGTAGCAACTACAGATGCTCCAATAATGATATTAGGAGAGAGTGGAACCGGCAAAGAAATGGCTGCTATGGCAATCCATAATCGATCGGCCAGAAAGGAAGGACCCTTTGTTCCGATAAACTGTAGCGCTATTCCAGAAACGCTGTTAGAGAGCGAGCTTTTCGGTCACGAGAAAGGTTCATTCACGGGCGCTGAATCACAACGCATTGGGAAAATAGAACAAGCGAATAACGGCACGCTTTTCCTAGATGAAATAGGAGAGGTGCCACTCTCCGTTCAAGTGAAACTGCTTCGCTTCTTGCAAGAACAATGTATTGAAAGGGTTGGCGGCAGAGAACAGATAAAAATAAATGCACGGGTGATCGCTGCCACTAACGCGGATTTAAAACAAGGCATGGACAAGGGAACGTTTCGCGAAGATTTCTACTATCGTCTTTCCGTAGTAGAAATCTTGTTACCAGCACTCAGGAACCGGGATACGGACATAGATTTAATATCGAAAGCTATACTGCAAAACTGTCTAGCTGAAACTGGAAATAAAAAACTGTCATTTAGCAAGAAAGCAATAAACGCTCTCCGTAAACATAAGTGGCCAGGCAACGTACGAGAACTGCAAAATCGGGTGCGCAGAGCAGTTATCATGAGCGAAGGAAATCAAATTAGCCCCCAAGACCTTGAACTCGAAGGGGGGTTAGAGAGAGGTCATTTGACACTTAAACAAGCGAGAGAAGAAGTCGAAAAAGACATGATAACCAGAGCTCTCAAGAAGCACTCAGGAAAAATAAGTCCTGCAGCAGCCGAGTTGGGAATCAGTAGACCTACATTTTACGAGCTTATGGATAAGCTGGATATCAGGAGAGGCTAGATCCAGAATTGATGTTTGTTGCATCATTCGAAAAAATCAGCCTAAGTATCTTTTGAGATAACTAGCATAGCCAGTATTACCCAAAAAATGGATACGCCTTTCAAGGGTTTCAGTAGAGATCCATCCATTCTCAAATCCTATCCCTTCGAGACAAGCCATCTTCAGCCCCTGTCGCTCTTCGATAACATGGACAAATTGGGCAGCATCCAGTAAAGATTTATGAGTACCCGTATCCAGCCAAGCGGTCCCTCTTCCGAGCAATTCCAGTCTTAGTTCCCCTCTTTCCAGATAAATCTTGTTGAGATCAGTTATCTCGAGTTCGCCACGAGCAGATGGTCTGATCTTCCTGGCGTAGGTAGTAACCTTTCCATCATAAAAATATAATCCGGGTACTGCATAACTCGATTTAGGGTGATCAGGTTTTTCTTCAATCGACAAGACTCGACCTTCTTCAGAAAATTCAACAACTCCATACGCATTAGGATTAGATACTTGGTAGCCAAAAATCGTCGCACCCTGCCTTTTTTCAGCGGCGCTTTCTACAATCCTAACAAAATCGTGGCCGTAAAACAAGTTATCGCCAAGAATGAGCGCTACTTCAGATCCATCCAAAAAGTCACTACCAATCAAAAAAGCCTGCGCCAAGCCCTCAGGCCTAGATTGCACAGCATAGGAAAATTGCACGCCAAAATCAGAGCCATCTCCCAACAAACGTTTAAAAAGCGGAGTATCCTGAGGAGTAGAAATGATCAGGATCTCTCTGATTCTCGATAGCATAAGCACTGAAATCGGATAGTAAATCATCGGTTTATCGTAAATTGGCATCAACTGTTTGGATACAGCTAAAGTTCCAGGATAAAGACGTGTTCCAGAACCACCGGCTAGAACAATCCCTTTACGATGTGAAACAGATTTCATGGAAATCATTCAGGAAATCTAGAGACATCAGGTCAAATCCAAGTTAAATGAAACTTGAATAAATTCACTTCTTCCAATTCTTTAGAGACCATTCGATAGCATCATGAACTGGACGCATGAGTATGCCAAGACTTTCAAGCTTGGAAGTGTCAAGCACGCAATTGGAGCGCGGGGTCTTTGCCACCTTTTTCATGAAAGCGTCCTCAGAATCAAAGAAGTTAAAGCTCTTCTGGCTTACTCCCATTTTTTGTATCATTCCCACAACTTCAGAAGTTGTCACTGATCCAGGATTAGTAACATTATAGATACCGAAAGGAGCTTTTCGCTCCACGCACTGCCAGCAAGCAGATACAAATTCGCTTAACTGGCTCAAAGAATTTCTTGCCTCAAGCAAAGAATCGTAATTCTGCAGTTTGAAAAGGTAGTTGCGAGGATTATTGCTTTGATCGAATGGTATCCTTAATCGCCATACGTACCCGGATGGTTCTGATTCATGCTTCCATGATGCTAAGTCATCAGCAGAAGCACGCGATTCTCTCCATCCTAAAGCTTCCTCGGCTAAAGCTTTCGTTCCACTGTAAAAAGAACAGGGAGGGCGCCTGAAAGAAAAATTAGGAACGTCATCCTCTTGCCATCCCTCTCCCTTGTTCCTTTCTCCTGAAAAGATGCAGCCGCTCGAAACATGACCCCATCTTAAATCGATACGCTCACAAATCTCTCGTATTAGCCGACTCAATACGACGTTCCCATTCAAACATTCAGCTTTATTTAACTCGCAAGCGTCGACATTCGGCTTTCCGGTATATCCAGCACAGTTTACTAAGAACGTGGCTTTAGAAGCTCTCAGTTGATTAACTAAATCGTTTCGATTTTCAGATAGGAACAATTGCCAATCGAAAGGCTTCCAAAGCAAATTTTTATGTTCGAAAAAAGCCTGGAAATATCTGCCTACGTAACCATTTGCTCCAACCAAGACGATCATTGGAAACCAGAAAACGTGGCGAATCCCGCAAAGTCAATTGCGGTAGGCAAACCGATATCAAGAAAGGAAAGCTCAGAACCAAGAAATCCTGATTGGGACTTCGACAATGTCTCTATGTTCTAAATAGAATGGCTCACTAGATTTCCCTGAAAGCACCTTTTTGATGTTCAAAATATAGTGCTTGTACCGTCCACCCTCAATACGTGTGACTTTGACCTTATTCAGGTTAGCGGTATTAGGATCAAACCCTCCAGCTTCCATTATGGCCTCGAGAACAGTAACTCTCTGATTAGGTCGAATCGGCCCTGGATTGAGTACCGCTCCAGAAACTGAAACTTGGTACGAGGACTCTAAGACAGAAACAGATACCTCCTTTGAAACGAGTTGAGAGTCATAAAGCTGAATTAGCTCTTCTTCTAGTTGAAGCGGCATTTTGCCAACTGCTTTTACCTCTCCAATCAAGGGCAAAGTAATCATTCCGTCCCTTCTAATTTTCTGCTGAGTATTCAGCTCGATGGCTCCAGGAAAGGTTATGCTTAGAACATCTCCCTCCATTAAAGTCAAAGGTGGCGCTTCATCTAGATTCGAAGAAGATACCGATTGTGCGGGAACAGAAAAGACAAGAATTTGCAACATGAGCAAAAATTGCAGTTTTCCAAAAAAAGAGTGTGAGGGATTTCGCCGCATAACTGAAATTTCGGTTTCTAGCAGTTAATCTTAAGTGAGCAAGAAAGAGTAGGAATGATCGTTATATCCAATACTCTATTAGGAACGCCAAATTTGGCAGAGAAAATGAACTTCAAGTGCAAAAGAAAGAACGAGGAAGTTTTACATTTGTTCCCTAGGAACGTCGTAAAGTTCAAATAGAGCGACGCCAGCTTGTCCAGAATTCTTCGAAATAACGGCACCATAAACTCCAGCTCCAAGAACCTCAGATATTGCGGAGCTTCCTGAAGCTTGAACGAGCGGGAATGCGCCTACAAGCATAGACTTTTCATTAACTAATTCGAAATTTGTGTCCCAATCATCATTCTGAGAAATCTCATTCCCCTCCTTGTAAAGGCTGATAAGAGGATCAGAAATCCAATTTTCAGAACCAACGTCTGCGTTCTCTTGACCAACAACTCGGATGAGGAGGTCTCGTTGAATAGCCCCCTGGAAAACAAAACCAGCAATCAAGACATCTTCACCATTATCCACATAGTTCCTAGAGGAAATATTTCCTACCCTTGCGGTTATGGGATCATCAAGAATCGCATCAAGATCGTAAGCTTCCAAAAGGAAGGTCCTACCCTCTTCCGCTCTATTCTCCAATATAACCGCGTAAAGACCAGAGTTGAGTTCAAGCTGCAGTGCGGCATCCTTGGACTGAGGAAGCAACGGAGAAGCGCCAGCCAGCTCCATGCTCGTCGCAAGTAGGTCGGAATTATTAGCAAAATACCAGTCGTCATTCACTGCCAAAGAAACCACGCCAAATTGATCATTCAATTTCAAGACAGTGATTTTTGGATCAGCAATTGGGTTAGAGACACCAATCAAAGAGGGACCAATACCACGGAATAACAGTTTCTTGCTTCCTTGTCCTTCAAGAACCATTCCGAGGATCATTGACTTGCTGTCCGAGTCAATACTTCCCCGTACAGAAAAATTAGTAAAGCCCTCATCCTCAAGAGGTAGCTCTTGATCAACAGGCATGAGGCTAATGGTGATGGATTGACTTAATCGAACTTCGCCAGGATTGGAATTCGAAACGAGGCGTACCCAATAACTGCTTATCCCCGAAATAGCTTCTGGCTGTAAGGATTTTCCCGTAGCGCCAGGAATCGGATTTGAAAGGTCGCCAGAAACCCCTCTGTACCATTGATAGCTAAAGTCATGAAAATCTCCAGATGTACTGATCAAAGAGGCGGGAGGGGCATTCTGTATATCTGGATTGAAGGACTCTGATAAAGCCAGTGAGGGGAAAACGCCACCTTCTTCAGCTAATCCTAACTGGACCAGATTAACTGATGTAAACCCAGATCTCCCTATGAAGTTCCAAGCACAAACACGGTAAGTGTAAGCCGATCCCGCTGGAGGCATCTCCACTTCAAATGAAGCCTCGTCAGTTCCAGTTTCACCAAAAAGCTCGTAGCCACCTCCGTTTACCGATCTTTCGATAATAAATCCACATTCATTATCAGAATTATCAGCCCAATTGAGGGTTACCATTTCGGCATGTAATCTCGCAGCAGTCCAGACAGCAAAAATAGCAAAAAAGAGATTGGCTTTATGCCAGGATGTTGGATTCGAGTTCAAGATTCTATCAGGCTCCCAAGCTAATCGATGTTCGTAAGGCTCCCTTAAAAAACCGGGAACAAACACCTCCAGAACATCAGCAAATTTGAGAGGATAGTAGTCAGTTGCGGATGCAGAAAAAGGCTATTCAGTGATCTGCAAAAAATATGGTGGAAACACTGATGTTTGAGCTAAGTTTCCCACCTACGAATTGAGCAATTCCGCGTAATAACTTAACGTCTGATGTCGTCTCAGAAGACCTCGTATACTTCAATCAAAACAATGCCGCTTGAACCGTCGGAACTTGAAGCCAAAGCGCCATAAATTCCAGGCGTAAGCCAAAGGACAAGAGCGGAACTCTTTGAACTGGGAGCGAGCTCGACAGCCCCAACTTGTTCTGAGGAAGTTGAAACCAATCCTCCGAAATCATTCCAGTCGTCGTTAGCCGAAACAAGCTCAGAACCTTTAAAAACATGGAGCATTGGATTGCTAATTGGATTGGAGATCCCCTGTCTCAATAATTCCGTTCCAACAGCTCGAATCAAAACCTGCTTCAGCTCAGTACCTGTAACAACAAATCCAGCTATAACGACATTTTCACCCTCACCAACACTTGCTCTCATTGAAATATTGGAGAGGCTAGCGGCACCTGCCAAGTTGCCTGAAACAGCATCAACATCAAAAATTTCCACCAGAGCAGTGCTGGCGCCCATTGAAATTCCACTCAATTGAACTCCATAAACACCAACTGGCAAATGCAGAAGCATAGCCGCGTCCTTGGCTTCGGCACCGAGTTCAACGGCCCCCATCAATTCACTAATGGAAGCAATTTCCAAAGAATTTTCAGCTCTCCACCAATCTTGGTTACTTCCAAGAAATGAAAACTGGCTAGAGCCAATCAATCGATACAGCGAGATGGAAATATCCTCCACTGGATTTGAGATGCCCTGCCCAATTAGAGATGGACCCAATGCTCGGAGGAGAACTCTCTTGGTTCCCGTCCCAGAAATAACGAAACCGGCCACAAGACTCGGCCCTTCATCCTCCATTTGAGCTCGAAGGGAAACATTGCTCAGCCGCTCAGCCACACTCGAGCGGTCGTTCGAAACAAATATAGTCGCTGAGTCGCTCTCAACAGAGGCAATAAACATGTTAGTCGAATCTCTGGAGAAAACCTCGACCCAAAAAGAGGCATTTTCCAAAAGTGGCGGCGTATTAAAAACGGAAAAAACGGCTCCATCAATCGGATTGCTTTTATTGCCACTTTCACCACTGTACCACTGATATCCTAGATTTGAGCCCACTGCATCAACGGATAGTGTCACGCTTTCATTAACCAAAGCATTTTGGCTGGAAGGCGACATCTCGATTACTGCTGGCTGAATTACTTCGAGGTTAACAACTTGGCTTAAAACAGAGCCCTCAGTGTTTGTAATTCTGACGGAGTAGCTGCCCTGGTTAGCTAGCGTCACACTTTCCAAAGATAAAATAGCCTCATTCTCCCCCTCGATAGCGACTCCGTTAAAATTCCACTGGTAGCTAGCTTGAGGGTTAGCCGTAGCTGATACAGTAAAACTGACCTGCCCGCCCAGAAGAGTGATGGTGGATTTCGGATGCTCGGTAACGAATGGCCGGAAATTCGCCTCTTCCACTAACACGTTGAAAGAGCTTTCGACTTCGTTTTGACCGTCGCTTACCTGCAGCAAGATCTGGAACGCGCCTGTAAAACTAGGAACCAGATCAAACTCAAGCCTCCGATTCGACGAAATTCCAGCAACCACCACGGTTTCGTTGTTTAACGCCTCAGGAACTGAAGAAGTTGCCGTTACCTGCAAATCGCTGCTAGGGGATTCAGCATCCCAAATCGTGAAACCAAGGGAGAGTTCCTCTGAACCCTGCGGAACCGTCTGATCTTCTATTTGGGTTATTGTAGGAGAACGGTTTGAACCAGTACCACCGCCTCCACCAGAGGAGCCGCCTCCGCCTGAAGAACTACCTCCACTAGATCCTCCACCACCAGAGGAAGGAGGATTTGGATTGGAAGTTCCACCAGAACCCGTAGCTGCTACCCCGCTACTGATATTGGTGTAGCCGGAATCCCCAGCGCTATTGAAAGCTCTGACCTTATACCAATAACGCGTCGAACCCTGAAGACCCGAATCCACATAACTTCGCACATTCCTCCCGACAGTCGTAATTTGGCTGAAGGAAACACCGTCGGTCGATCGTTCGATTTTAAAGCCGCTTTCATTAGACGAATTATCTCTCCAGCTCAGCCGAAGTTCTGCAGAAAGCAAAGCTGTCGGCAGACTCAGCGCCAATAATGAGAAAACGCACGTAGCATATTTTACTTTTACGGAAAGCTTTGATTTCAAAGACCTTAAGGATTCATCCCAACAAGGGATTAGCAAAAAAACATTCTGTAAGGACGTAACAAAATACCAAATACGAACTACCGGAACTAATCTATTGAGACTAGCTAAGGCCATAATAATCAACAACTAAACGAGAGCTTTGCTGAGCCGTAGTTCTCCTATGCATACAGTGAATTCTCTCTCCGAAACTCGATGAGCCAAGGAGTGAGAAACTCATATTTTGTCTTCCTGAATAAAAGTGATGAAGTTTTGTTTAAAGAAACAGGACAGACTCCGAGTCAATAAAAGCACCCTTTTTGTGAATAACTTTTTCAATACAATTTCATTGACAAACACATCATCAAGTCGGAAGCGGTTGATTCGCAACGACTAGGATTTTTTGAAAAGCAAATCGCCGTACTTGAAGTATAAACAAAGTAACGAAACTTCGTAGGATCCGCTCAAAAACGACTGAAATTTGAGCAATTAAACACTTAGAGACTGGACGTGGCTTTTATATTCAAATTTCCACTACACGAAGGAATCAAACAATTGAAACGCGCCAGCCAACTCCTATCGAAAAAATTGCCAGCATACGTGATGATGTTGCTTAACAAGGGCTTAAAACTACCTTTTGAAGGCTCCAGAAGCTTCACATTTTCGAATGAAGTGATCGATAGTCATATCCTAATTCAGATCATAAATGGAAGTATGGAAAATGATGCGGTTTACTTGGATTTTACACTAGACAAAGCGACAAAACTGATTAAAAATCCAATTATTACCCTGAAAATATAAATAAATTATAGCTAAAATCCTCCTCTAATTACCAGAGTCCAAAACGCTTTCTACAATCCAACTCTTGTATGTGAGCTGATACCGCCTCTTTTTCCCTCAGCTTCCATTGGAAGCCCTGACTCTTTCTCCAATCTGATACGCTTACGATAAGGCGTATCGGAAAATCTAAACCCACAACAACCAACTCGACATGAAGCCTGCACTCGTTGCCACTGCATTACTTGTATCATGCCTACTGCCCAAATCCCTACACGCCATAGCCTGGATAAACGAATTTCACTACGATAATTCTGGAGGAGATGTAGGTGAATTTGTAGAAATCGCTGGAATGGCTGGGACCGATTTATCTGGATACTCCCTGATGTTTTATAACGGCAGTAATGGTGAAAAATATGACAGCCTAACTCTTTCAGGAATTATAACAGATCAATTGGATGGATTTGGCGTTTTGGAATTTCCAAGAGCTGGAATCCAGAATGGAGCTCCAGATGGTATAGCGTTAGTCGATCCATCAGATCAAATCCTTCAATTCTTAAGTTATGAAGGGAGCTTTACTGCTGTAGGAGGACCCGCGGATAGTCTAAACAGTACGGACGTCGGCATATCTCAATCGAGCTCCACACCAGTAGGTTCTTCCCTGGGATTAGTAGGAACCGGTGATAGGTACACTGACTTTAATTGGTTCGCATTTGATTCAGGAAATGGCTCTGCCGGAAAGCTCAATCCTGGACAAGCGATCCGGATTGAAACACCCGTAACTTCGAGCAATCCAGTCTCCGAGAGCGGAATGACCATCACTCTCCTGTCGTTATCTTTCGTAGCGCTTCTGTTGTTTAAGAGATCCTACTGAGAAACAAGCCGCAGAAGTATACCTTGAAATCTAGGCTCGCTAAACTAGCGAGCCTTTCAAATATCTGGGCCTTCTTACAATTAGACTCAGGGAGAGGATTGCTGGCAATCTAGTCAGGACTGGGAAGAAATGTTGGCCAGGAAGCGTTGCTCGAGTAAATCCATCAGCAAAGTACTCAACGGATCCATAGTATCCGGAAATCTCCAGTAGGAGCTTGCCTGCCAACGATTACGCGTTATGCCTCGATTCTTTTCTGTTCATTTCCTACTCGCGAACTTTAATCTATGAAAGAATCTATCGAAGCGCTCGAATCGATCGGACAACCCGTTTCGGACACGCTGGTTCCGTCACAGAAGGGATTCAAGGACGGTGGCCAATATCGTATCGAAATTCCAAGTACAGAAGGTCCTGAAGCCTTTAAGCTAGTCCTCGAAGAGGCTGACAAGCTGGATTGTCCGGTCCATAGAGTTAGCCAAGGGAGCGGTATTCAGATGCTGAGCGATGCCGAGATCAAGGAAATGTCCCAAATCGGAGCGGATAGAAACATAGAAGTTTGCCTTTTCACCACACCAAGAGCGAACTTCGATATCGGGGGTTTCTGGAATGCTCCTGTCGGCAAGATGATCCAGTGGCAAGTGCGTGGAGCCGATCAGATACGCTATTCCTTGGACGATGTTTTCAGAGCCTGCGATTTGGGAATCCGCAGCGTCCTGATCGCCGACGTGGGTCTGATTCACATTATCAAGCAGCTACGCGACAGCGGCAAGCTGCCCAGCGATTTGATAGTAAAGTCTTCAGCCGTAATGGTTCCAGCCAATCCAGCTTTCTCGAAACTTCTGCAGGATATCGGCTCGGACACGGTAAATGTATCCACTGACTTAACTACACCGCAGCTAAGCGCCATAAGACAAGTCCTCGATGCTCCCCTTGATATTTATATCGAAGCGCCAGACGGCTTGGGCGGATTCGTTAGGCATTTCGAAACGCCCGACATGATAAAGTACGCCTCTCCTATTTACGTTAAACTGGGCCTGCGCAACTCCACGGATATCTACCCTTTCGGCGAGCAACTAAAAACCGTAGCTTACAATCTAAGCAAGGAGCGAGTCAGGCGAAGCAAGCTTGTCTACGATCTCATTCAACGCGAAGCCCCCGAGGCCAAAATGTCCGAAATCGGCGTTAATCACGAAGATCTCGGCGTACCCGTTATTTAACTACAAATAATCGATTTTTAAAGCGGAGTCTAAAAATAACCAATTCGGAACCCATCATGCAACTCGAAGAAACAGTAGAAATTAAAGGAAGATCAATAATAGGTTTCAAAGATGGCGCGGATAGCAGCCAATCCGTAAGAGCCTTGAACCCCGCAACAGGAGAGGAAATCGAACCTCCCTTCGTTCAGGCCACGACCGAAGAAGTAAATCAAGTAGCTGAACTAGCCCAGTCGGCCTTTCTTGAATACAGTCGCCTAAGCGGAAAGGAACGAGCCAAGTTCATCAATGAAATTGCGAATCAAATCGAGGCCCTTGGCGACACGTTGACACAACGCGTCATGCAGGAAACAGGTCTTCCCGAAGCGCGCGTTAAAGGAGAGACAGGGCGTACTACCGGGCAGCTACGCCTCTTCGCCTCTATCGCTGAGGAAGGCTCATGGCTAAATGCCCGTATCGATACAGCTATTCCAGATCGCCAGCCATTGCCCAAGCCAGACGTGCGAGCCATGCAACGTCCGTTGGGACCCGTCGTTGTTTTTGCAGCTAGTAATTTCCCCTTAGCTTTCTCGACGGCAGGTGGCGATACTGCTTCAGCTCTAGCTGCTGGATGCTCGGTAATCGTTAAGGCTCACTCCTCACACCCTGGAACAGCGGAATTGGTAGGAAAAGCCGTGCAAAAGGCTGCCGAAATCACTGGAATGCCAGAAGGAGTTTTCAGTCTCATGTTCGGTGGAGGACGTACCGTCGGCTCGGCTCTGGTTACTCATCCAAATGTAAAGGCAGTCGGATTCACTGGATCTACTGGAGGCGGCACCGCCCTTATGAAATTGGCAGCCGAGCGTCCTGAACCCATCCCGGTCTACGCTGAAATGGGCAGCGTCAATCCCGTCTTCGTGCTTCCCGGAGCATTGGCAGAACGCAGTGAGGCTATCGCAAATGGGTTGCATGTTTCAGCTACCATGGGAGTTGGGCAATTCTGCACCAATCCCGGGGTCGTCATGCTTCAGTCTGACCAAGCAGGCGATAGCTTCAAAGATGCCTTCGCTGGTCTAATGGATAACCACGCCGACGAAGTCATGCTGAACCGGTCCATACAAAAAGCCTACAGCGACGGCGTTGCCGCTCGTGACAGCAATAGCAATGTAGAAGTGATTGTATCCGGAAATCCTGACACGAATTCAGGGCCTTGCCATGGAGCGACCTCTGTTTTCGAGGCGAGCGCGGAAAAATTCCTGGAAGACGAAAACCTGAGCCACGAGATTTTCGGCCCTGGCACTACCCTAGTCCGCTACAAATCCAAGGATGATCTCCATAAAATTGCGGAAAACCTAGAGGGTCAGCTAACAGCAACGATCCATGGAACGGACGCCGACTTGGAAGAAAACAAGGATCTCGTCGCCATCCTCGAGCGAAAGGTTGGTCGCATTGTGTTCAACGGATTTCCCACAGGTGTGGAGGTTTGCCCATCGATGGTTCACGGAGGCCCCTTCCCTGCTACTTCAGATGGTCGAAGCACCTCGGTAGGCACCTTCGCTATTGATCGTTTCACTCGTCTTGTGGCTTTCCAAACCTGCCCTCAATCGCTCCTGCCCGACGAACTGAAAGATGGCAACCCACTTGGTATCCAAAGAATGGTGAACGGAAAGTACACCCGAGACTAGTCTTATACCCAGGATTCAAATTTTTAGGACCCGCATTTGCGGGTCTTTTTTTTCGAAGCGATCCCCATAGATCAATCAAGCGAGCCGCCACAGCTGGAGCCTGCTCCGGCCGTGCATCCAAAGCAGTGCGACGCCATCTGAACAGGGCCTCCTTCGAACGAGAGTGGAGATAGATCCCACAGATAGAGATCTTCATTACCTCGGAATGGAAGATTGAGCATCTGGTTGAAGTCGCAATCGAAAACGCGGCCCTGCCAATCGACACTGATTGTATCCCGACACATGAGTCCTTCCACAGCGGCCGGATTGAAGTTCTCAACTAGAAGATCCATGTATTCATCGAGACGATTTTCGCGTCTAAGGTAGGCAAGGAACCGGGCGATAGGCATATTGGTTATCGTGTAGAGCTGATCGAATTCGATATCGAAGGTTGCTCGCAGAGCCTCTTTATAATCTGCTTCGAGTTCAGATTGATCGGGAGGCAGGGATGGCCCCAATGGATTGTATACAAGATTGAGCCGAAGTTCGGGATTCTTTCCGTAGCCAATCGAATTAAGCAATTGTAGGGCTTGTATTGAAACGTCAAACACGCCATTTCCTCGCTGAGCCTCGACGTTTTCGGGTTGATAGCATGGCATGGAAGCAACGATTTCAACACGACGCTCCGCCAGAAATTCAGCCAGGCCCTCGTATCCAGATTCGAGTAGAATTGTTAGGTTGCAGCGATCGATTATCTGAGCCTCCGGTCGAATCTCACGAATTCGATCGATGAAGAAACGAAAGCCAGGAACCATTTCAGGAGCGCCTCCTGTTATATCCACTTTCTGAATATTTGTTGAGTTGAACCAAGCCAAAACCCTAGCCATGGTATCGATACCCATGATCTCCTTGCGACCAGGCCCAGCGTTCACATGGCAATGCATACAGGTTAGGTTGCAAAGCTTGCCAACGTTTATTTGGAGTATGGCAGGCTTGGACCTCTTCAGCTCGAGACCTTCAATCTCGAGTCGATCTTGGAACGACTTGAGACACGCCTTGGAAATGCCTTGATAAGGCGGATCAGCTAAGGTATCCCGCATCAGCAGCAATTCCCTCCATCAAGACATCGACTCTGGCCCTCTTTGGTCGCATCATAGTCTTGGCCTTTCGTTTCCTTTGGATGCCTCAAACGCATGCTAACACAATCGAAAGGCCGGGCCTTTTCTAATTCGATATCCTCGATAGGTTCAATAAAGGTAAAGTGATTTGCGTAAGGCGATTTACGATACAACTGGAATGTCTTGTCGCATACGGCGTACCGCTTCCCGCGTTCCAAAGCGTGGCCATCATCATCGAGAACTTTCTTAAAGGGTCCGTTGTAGATGACAGCTTGATTTCTCTCGTAGCAGGGCCCTTCTTTGCCCCTGTAAGCCTCGATAGTCACCGATCGAAACTCAATGCCCTCAACCGTACGCCAAGGTTCCGTATCGAATTTAAGAAAACGAGCCCCGTAAAAACCAGCGTCTAGGAAGGCATTCAGGAAACTTTCTTCCGTCAAAGCTCCCGAAATGCACCCGCTCCAAAGCTCGGGATCCTCCTTCATGCTTTCGGTAACCTCCTCGTCACTCACGATGTCGGAGATCACCGCTCGTCCTCCTTTTTTCAATACGCGATAAATTTCCGCAAAGAGGTTTCGCTTATGATTCGTATCGACAAGATTTAACACGCAGTTGGAAACCACCACATCGATGGATTCACTTTCGATGAGCGGTTTTTCTTCTCTTAAGCGATTAGCTAGCATTTCCAGCTCAAGATAGGCATTAGCATCATCGATAGGGTTTCGCTGCAAATTCGTATCCAGCAATTCCAAATCCAGTCGAAGATCTTGAATTCGGCCCTTACGAAACTCGACATTGGCATAGCCGACATTTTCCACTACTACTGGAGCTGCTCGACGAGCGAGCTCCAGCATATCATCCGTCATATCCACACCGATCACTCTTCCCGTAGGTCCAACGACTTGCGAGGCGATGAAACAGATCTTCCCAGTGCCTGAACCTAAATCCAAAACCACCTCGCCTTCCTGCAAGTATTTGCTGGGATCTCCACATCCGTAATCTCGCTCGATTACTTCGATTGGGATCGCCTGGAGATAACGCGTATCATAATCTACAGGACAACAAAGTTCATCTTCTCGATCTAAAGCAGCATCGGAATAGCGATTTCGAACGGCGGCTTCTTGAGATGCGTCAACAGCTTGAGACATTAGCAAAGTGAGTGAAGGGAAAGAGAGAAAGCTTTAGCAGCATTCCTCAAAGAAAGGAAACGATCCTACCCAGGCAAGGATTTCGAAAAATCGCAGGCAAATCCAACAGAAGGAACTGGGGGAAGCGAAACTTGCTAGCGATACTTTTTCGCTATGTAGTAAACAATCCCGCCAATCATGAAAAGAGGCATCAGGGTCAATAGACCTGTAGTAAAGTAGTAGGCGTATCGAGCTTCCTCAGTGGCCACCGCGCAAACCGAACAGGCTTTCGCTGATCTCGCCAAAGCTAAAGTCAGAAAAAGCCAGAGCAGTCTCGTTTTTTTAAGAAAGTTCATTCTAAGTAAGATACACCAAAACGTAGAGAATCGGCCAAAGACCTACTACGAAGTACCAGAATAGCTGGCCAGCACTGAAGGTCTGTTGTTTAAGGCGACGCTCTTTCATGAGCTTGTAAAGCCAAGTCAATCCAACGATCGCTCCAACGGCATGCAAAGCATGGGTTCCGATTATCAAATAAAAGAACGCCCCATACTGACTGGAAGTCATCGTCAACCCATAGCTTAGCAGCCTAATCCATTCGAAGCCTTGAATCGCTACGAAAAGGATCCCCAGGTACATGGTGTTCCTGAGCAACTTAAGAGTCTTCTCGCCATAGGCGTCCTGCCGATAAGAGCGATTCGCGAAAAATAATGTGACGGCGCTGCTAAGGAGAAAGAACGAATTGATCGCGGTGACTAAAACCGGTAACCGAGGCTGCCCTTCAGGAGGCCAAACGCCAACCGTTGACTTAATGATAAGGAAAGCGCTGATCAGAGCGGCGAAAAACATGAGTTCGGTCATGATGAAAAGGATCATGCCGAGTACGCTGTTAGCGATGGGAGGCTGACGTTCTAGGGCTCCCTCTCCTGAATAACTTGCTTCTGCGTATCTCATGTAATGCTAACCGATCGCTAGGGTTCTCAGTGGTCGTCGTCGTGCGATTCTGAATGATCGCCATGGTGGCTAGCGGAGCTTTCGGTTGGTTCCTTGTAAGGCTTTTCCCAGTTATGGCCTTCAGAAGCCATAATATCAATTTTTACTCCGAAAAAGAAAACGACCATCAAAGCGAGACTCACTAACAGGATATAGGGCGCGTAAATCTTCTCTGTCTTCAGATGCATGAAGTGAGCCGCCACCATATATGCCTTCACAATGGCTATTCCAAAAGCGGTCGGCAAAATCAAGGCCATGCGAGAAAGACCTTCCATTCCGAAGATGTCCGCGATTTCCGGCCCTAGCACACTCACAATAAAAAGTATCAAGAGGGCTACATAAATCCGATTGTATTTCTTGAGCGAATTTCCTGCCATTTTTCAAACGTATTGAAATTTTAATTACTTAGCGATGTAGAGAAGCGGAAAGAGGAAGATCCAAACAATATCAACAAAGTGCCAATAAATGCCTATATTCTCAACTCGGTGCCAATTGCGTTCATTCTTAATATCTCCCTCGGCAATGATCGCCATGATTACCATACCGCAAAGAACGTGAAATCCATGAAGACCCGTCGCCGTGTAGTAGAAACTCCAGAAGTTATTGGTGAAAAGCGTCATACCATGGCTGATTTCCTTGTAGTACTCAACAAACTTGAAGCCCATGAAGAAACCGCCGAGGAGAATGGTTAGCCAAAGGAATTGCCGCGTTTTCTTAGCATCCCTTTGTTCTGAGTAATGATGAGCGATCACCACAAACCAGCTCGAGGTGAGCAGCCAGAAGGTATTGATGCCTCCGATAAATGTGTTGGTGACAGCGGCTTCTTGAGCCCAAGAGCCATGTAGAAAACGGTTGAGAAGATAAGCAGCAATCAGTCCACCGAAAATGAAGATTTCCGAAGCAACCACCCACCAGACGGCAAGTCGTCCGGTTGGAATTCCCGTCGCGCTTCTACTTGTAGCGATAATTTGATGCGCCATGTCTAATTGAGGAAGAATGAATTAAGATAAAAATAGTGGCGAAAGCTGATCACTTGTTAGCTGGCTTCTGATTGCCCGGTTCGTTTTGCGGCCAGTAGTCGTCTTCGCGATCGGGATGCGCGAATTCATAGGGGCCACGATAAACCTCGGGCATTCCATCAGGAAAATTGCCGTGAGGCGGCGGAGAGGGCGCCACCCATTCAAGCGTATTCGCTTTCCAAGGATTCTTTCCAGCTTTCTTGCCGCGCTTCAAGCTGACGATGAAATTGATGACAAACGGGATCTGGAAGAGCAGCATGATGACCAAGCTAATCGTGGCAAAAACGCGTAGGTCCTGCATGTTATCACCGGCGAGATCTGGGAAGTTCTGGTAATTGTAAATACGGCGATGCTGGCCAGCAGCTCCCAAAAAGAAAAGCGGTAGAAAGATTCCATTGAAAGCAATGATAGTACCCCAGAAATGGATTTTACCCCAGGTCTCGTTCATCATTCTGCCGAACATTTTTGGATACCAATAATAGATGGCCGTAAACGTTCCGATGATTGCAATGGGGAAGAAGGTGTAGTGGAAATGCGCTAACACGAAATACGTGTCGTGCAGGTAGATATCCGTACCGCTCGAACCCAACCAAATACCCGTTACCCCGCCAATCAGAAACTCGGCCAGGAATGAGAGCGCGAAAAGCATCGCTGTGGTGAATTGGATAGAGCCACCGTAGAGCGTAGCTATATACGCAAAGAGCATGATCGCTACCGGAATGGAGATAAGCAGCGTCGTCGTTGTAAAAAGATACGCCGCTCGTGGATCTACGCCTGAAATGAATTGGTGGTGGGCCCAAACGAAAAAGCTTAAGATACCCAGACCGACGGTCGCGTAGAGGATCAGCTTGTATCCAAAAAGCTTTTTACGAGCGAAAGTACACATAACTTCAGCCACAATACCCATGGCTGGAAGCAATACGACATACACTTCGGGATGCCCAAAGAACCAGAAAAGATGCTGCCAAAGAACCGGGTCCCCGCCCGCGCTTGCGTCGAAGAAGGTGGTGCCAAGCGTTTGGTCGAAGAGGAGCATCACCGCGCCCGCGACAAGAGGGCCAACCGAGGCCATGAAAAGCATGCTGGCAATAACGATCATCCACACCACGATGGGAATATCGTACATGCGCATACCCTTGGCTCGAGCATTCATAGCTGTAGTTATGAAATTGATACCACCTAGAAGGAATGCGACAATCTCCAAAGCGACAGCAATCAGCCACATAGGAGCCCCGAAAGGCGTGGCATTGTATTTGGCAAGGGCTGACAAAGGCGGATAAGCCGTCCAAGCTCCTCCAAAACCGCCCCCGGGAACAAAGAAGGAAGCGATAAGAACGATCGCGCTTAGAAGAAAGATCTGATAAGAAAGCCTATTGACCCTCGGGAAGACCATATCATCGCAACCGATCATCAAAGGAATTAGGAAGTTGCCCATGGCGGCTATCAATACCGGCATGGCCACCCAGAAAATCATGATCGTTCCATGATTGGTAACCAGAGAGTTGTAGGCGGATGGAGAAACAATTCCAAAGAAAGGAACGGATGATCCCGGGAAAGCCAGCTGCATACGGAACACATAGGCGAAGTAGCCCCCGATGATGGCCATAGCTATTCCAGTAAACAGGTACTGGAAGCCGATGATCTTATGATCCGTCGAAAAGACGTACTTGCTCCAGAACGTCTGTTCGTGCTCGTGGTGATGATCGTCGTGAGATACGTCAGCAGTTGCTACTTCAGCCATTGGAACGATCCTCCTGAGCTTGGGTTTCCAGAACGGTTTCGTTCTTAGCAATCATAGAAGTGTCAGCGGAGTTCGGAGAATTAGCCGCAATCCAGGCAGCATGCTCTTCTTCGGTTTCAATGAATATTCTCGCCGCCATGATGCCGTGGGCAACGCCACACATTTCCGCGCACTGAATATCCCATTCGCCCGTTTTGTTAGGCTCGAACCATCCCTCGATAATGCGACCGGGAATAGTATCCTGCTTCAGACGAAAAACAGGGACCGAAAAACTATGCATTACATCGCGAGACTCGAGTTTGTAGTGGTAGACCGTGTCTTTCTTGACGTGCAACTCATTGACTTTCGCAATATCGTCATCCGTTCCGAGCAACCCGTCAGCGCCGGAATGATAAAAAGTCCAGGCCCATTGCTGACCGACGATGCGAACTTCATCTTCGGCCGGAGGCTTTTCGATTTTGACATGATGCCAAACGATGAAAGTAAGGACAAGTATGGCGATATCGCAAAGGAGAATCAGATAGTGGGGCACCTCGATCGCTAGCTTTTGCTTATGAGTTTCTCCTGTGATGTATTGAGCCTTTTCTGACGGCTTCCTACGATAGCGAAATACCAGATAGAAGAAAACGCCCATCGCAAGAATGAACCAGAAGCCTACCAGGTAAGTGATTAAGTCAAAAAGCCCATCGATATCCTTCGCATAGGTAGAAGCGGCGGGAAGAAGTTTTTCAAGCATGGTTTAGTGGGAGGTCTTGATAGCTGAGCGAGAAGGAATCTTCAAAAGAAATTAGCCAAAACAACCATTATGGCGGAAAATGCAATCACCCCGGCTACGGTCCACCAAAAGAGCTTACGCGTGACCTTGTAAGCATATTGTTCCTGGTCGGCATCAGAGAGTTCTTCGCTCATGTTTTTATTATCCAATTGAGTTAGAGAAATAGCTATTGAGAAAGGGTTTGAATGTACGCGACCACGTCTTTCATGGCCTGCTCATCGACAAGGGTCATTGTCATGGGACGCATCTGGGCTCCAGTAATGTCTCTAGGATCCGCTCCACGAATACCGGACTTGAACTTTTTCAGTTGGGCAAGCTGATACCAGTCGTACTGATGAATCAGACTTGGAGAATTCAATAAATCATTGCCAATTCCGTTGGGCTGGTGGCAAGCGATGCAAACGGCATAAGCAGCTTGACCTTTAGTAGCATCTCCCCCCTCGATAGTAGGTTCCTTTGATGAGGAAGGGAGGCTAGCAACATAAGCCGCAACAGCCTGCATGTCCTCTTCAGTAACCATCGTCTGAGCCATCGGCAGCATGCGAAGTCCAGTGATGTCATCGGGATGCCCACCACGGATGCCAGCCTTGAATTTCTTTAGCTGCTCGACTATGTATTTTTCAGAAAGATTGTTGATCGCAGGGGCTTCAAGCAAGGCGCTGCCTCCACCATCAGCTTGATGGCAAATCGTGCAGTTCACATAAAGCTGTTTGCCACGAGAATCAGCCTGAGAAAAACCAGTCGCCGCGCCAACGGTGAGCAGGGTTCCCACGATCAAGGAAGATCGCATTTGGCTAACAAGTGACCGAACGGATTTCACGACTTTCATGACGAGCGATAATAGATTCGAAATTCTTCAGGTTTTCTAGGAAAAAGCGTATTAAAGTTCTTTATACAACCAAGTAGGCGGTCTTCATGGGCATTGCGCGCGTAGCTCATCATGGCGTCGAGATGAATGAGAGAGGAGAGAGCCCATTCGACGGATCCAAGAGCTGCTAACTACCTTTTTCGCATTTCGCAATGTCAAGGCTTAAAGGGGACTATAGCTGAGCATAGTATTAGAGGACTTTATCGAAGCGCAAATTCGACAAGAAATTACCAAATTCTTTACTAGTCCAAATCGACTCGCGAATCTACTTCGCCAAACCGAAACGCCTGGTAAACGGGTAATAAATCATCACCGGGCGTCCTACGATTTCGGATTCCGGAACGAAGCCCCAATAGCGACTATCTCGACTGTTGAAGCTGTTGTCGCCCAGAGCGTAATAGCTGTCTTCTGGAATAGTCAGCTTGTCCCCAAAACTCAAATTCCCTGTGTTCTGGTAGCCACCATAATCGCCTTCCTGATCGGCGTTCTTAGCGAAAGCAATCGACCCCTCGGCAGGCTGACCGTTGACCAGCAACGAGCTGTTTTGGATCTGCAAAGTGTCGCCGGGCGTTCCTACCAAACGCTTAATATAAAACTTATCCTCACCGAGCTGCGGAATGTTTGCCGTGCGGAAAACAAAGCCATCGCCAACTTCAGGTCGCTTGAAGTGATAACCTATCCTATCAACGAAAAGTTGGTCTCCGGTGAGGATATCGAAAGAGAGAACCGTCTCGCCCTTCTTGAATCGCTTGCCAGTACGCACCATGGCTACCTGAACCTCACGCTGCCGTCCGTTGACCGTGACTTGCATGGGCTGCATTTTGTACTGGCCAGTCTGGAGCTTGGTTCGAATGACGCTGTAGAAAGAGGAGCTTTCAGGAAACCAGGCTTTACTCAGAACATCCTCTTCGATCGTAAAGTCTAGCGGCGTTTTCAGTTCGACGGTCTCGCCACCTATCTGAAACCAATGCCCAATGCCCTTTCCTGGCAGGATGATAAATCTTCGTTTCGGAACGACCGATTTCAGCAGCGAAAAACTGCTTCCTCCGTAGTTCGAATCCATCTGGATCGGGATGAGCAACTCCCCATCAGCAGGAGCTTCAATTTTGTAGCGAATCGATCCAAAAGCCGCCAGTCGGAAGAGCCAATTGAGCCCCCGGGGCTCGTCGTCTTCAGTCTGCCACACCGCCTCCGTCATACCATAATAGGTGGGAAACATGGAGTTAGTCGGAATCTTGAAGGGCTTTACGAAAAAGGCCGTCACTCCAAGGTAGATAATCAAAGCCATGAAGAAAAAATCCACGTTTTCGCCAATCGAGGAACGCGGATAGAAGGCCCCGCCTATTTGCTTCAGATGACTCTCCAAAGTGTCTATGGCATATTTGAGTTTGCTGCTGCTCGCCTCTTTTGATTTGAGCTGAACTTTTAGATCTTCAATCCCCCTGACAAGCCCGTCCAGCTCCGTGTCGCTTAGCTGATCCTTGCGGAAATGATAAACCTTGTCGCCAAGGTAGAGCCAATTCTTACCCGCCTCTCGCAGCTTCTTTTCTTCTGATTTGAAAAACCCAAACATGCGTTACCGAAATATGACTCCTACTTGATGGCTTCAGCCCTAACTAGCAATAGGTTTCTCGTATTTCTAAATGAGTCTCCATAATTCTAAAAAGAGCGATTTCACCGCCGCGCTTGGTCATTTCGACTTATGATCAACTGGCTGATTTCTGGAAAACTTGAAGCTAGATATGCAAAATTCGAGAAGCTTCAATTGGGAAGAGTTAAGCCAAATCTTCGATCGCCAGCGTATCCAAAAATCTATTTAGACAAACCCAATCGCTTCGTGAAGGGATAAAAAATCACAACCGGCTTGCCGATGATTTCAGACTCAGGAACGAAATTCCAAAGCCGACTATCGGCGCTGAAGTAGCTGTTGTCTCCCAATGCGTAGTAGCTATCCTCTGGAATGGAAATCTTTCGACCAACATCTAGGTTGCCCCGATTTTGGTAGCCTCTATAGTCGCCAAATCGATTAGCGTTTAGACCGAAAGCCACTGAACCTTGGGCAGGCTCTTCGTTGACTAGCAGCATACCATCCCTTATTTCCAACGTGTCCCCCGGAGTGCCTGCCAAGCGCTTGATATAGAATTTATCTTCATTTAGCTCAGGAATATTCTCCGTAAGAAAAACGAGACCGTCACCAACTTTAGGAGACGTAAAATGATAGCTAATGCGATCAACTAAAAGTCTATCTCCAGATAGAATATCAAAAGAAAGAATGCTGTCTCCCTTTTTGAAATACTTGCCCGAGCGTACCATCGCTACTTTCGCAGTCCTTCGTTTCCCGTCAGCATCAGTAGCTGTTATGGTTCTCGTTTTATACTGCCTAGTCTGGAGCTTGGTCCTGATGACGTCGTAGAAAGACGAACTATCTGGAAACCAGGCTTCTCGCAAAACATCCTCCTCAATAGTGAAGTCCATCGGCGTCTTCAACTCCACGGTTTCGCCCCCCACTTCAAACCAATGCCCTATCCCCTTCCCCGGCAGAATTAGAAAGCGACGCCTTGGAACGATCGACTTCATCAATGAAAAACTGCTGGCTCCATAGCTCGAGCTCAACTGGACTGGTATCAAAAGCTCGCCGTTGGCAGGAGCCTCGACTTCGTATCGGGCAGATCCGAGGGCCAGAAGACGAATGAGCTGGTTGACGCCACCCGGCTTCTCATCATCGCTCCGCCAGACATCCGTGGTCATGCCATAAAAAGTAGGATACATGGAGCTGGTCGGAATCAGGAAAGGCTTCATGAAAAAAGCAGTCACTCCCAGATAGAGAATCGCTCCCATGAACAGGAAATCGACGTACTCGCCAATTGAAGAACGGGGATAAAAAGCTCCGCCAACCAGTTTCAAGTGACCTTCTAGGACATCGACAGCATACTTGAGCTTAGCTCCATCGGCATCATCCTTACGCTTAAGCTGGGACTTCATCTCCGCAATGCCATTAGAGAGCCGATCGAGTTCAGACTTATTGAGCTCGTCTTTGCGGAAATGGTAGACTCTCTCCGCCAAATACAACCAATTCCTAGCCGCTTTGCGCAGCCTTCTCTTCTCAGATTGAAATACCCAGAACACGAAAATATTAAAAGCCGATCAGAAACAAAACTGCGCTGAACACATCCGGTTGCATGAACAAACGAAATTACTTCAGATTCCGATCTGAAGCGGCTCGGAAAATAAAGTCAGTCGTTCTTGAGAACCTTAATAAAGGCATCCGGAGGAATGGAAACGTTGCCGATGTTTTTCATCTTTCGCTTCCCCTCCTTCTGCTTCTCCAAAAGCTTTCGTTTCCGCGTTATGTCGCCACCGTAACACTTTGCCGTAACGTCCTTGCGCATGGCTCTGACGTTAGCCCGAGCAATCACATTCCCGCCGATAGCTGCTTGAACCGCTATTTTAAAAAGGTGGGACGGGATAATGTCGGCCAGCTTGTCGCACAGATCCTTTCCTTTTTCCCGAGCCTTATCCACATGAACAATACAAGCGAATGCATCCACACTTTCGCTATTCACCAAAATATCCATACGCACCAGCTTCGACTCCTGATACTCGCCTAACTCGTAGTCCATCGAGCCATAGCCACGGGTAATGCTCTTCAAGCGGTCGTTGAAGTCGACGAGGATCTCGTTGAGCGGCAGAACGCATTGAATCATGACCCGCGTGTCGTCGACCGTCTCCGTATTCTCACACACGCCTCGCTTATCCATAACCAAGTTGAGGATATCGCCAATCGAGTCGTTGGGGATGTGAATCGTCGCTTTAATTGTCGGCTCCAGAATACGCTCAATAGCGGAAGGATCGGGAAGATTGATAGGATTATCCACCTCGATCTTTTCTCCGTCGGATTTTTCTACGATGTATATGACACTTGGATACGTTGAAATGATATCGACGTCGTATTCCCGGCGGATACGCTCCTGCACGATTTCCATGTGCAGCAATCCCAAAAAACCGCAACGAAAACCAAAGCCGAGAGCCACCGAACTTTCCGCCATAAAACTGAAAGCCGCGTCGTTGAGCTGAAGCTTTCCCATACTGGCTTTTAGCTTTTCGAAATCCGACGTCTCCACTGGATAAATACCGCTAAAAACCATGGGATGCACTTCCTGATAGCCTGGCAGCATTTCCTCAGCAGGACGAATGGCTTGAGTAATCGTATCCCCAATCTTGATATCAGCTACATTCTTGATGTTGCAGACCAAATAACCCACGTCGCCCGCCTGCAGCGAATCAGTCTTTCGCATCGAAGGTGTGAATACGCCCACCTCCTTTACCTCGGCTCGAGTGCTGTCGCTCATCATTATAACGTTGTCGCCAGGTTTCAATGACCCGGAAAACACGCGCACGTAGACAATCGCGCCTCGATAAGCATCATAGACCGAATCGAAGATCAATACCCGCGTCGATTCGTAATCCGACCAGCGAGGAGCAGTCACTCGGCTGACTACGGCTTCGAGAATTTCATCAATGCCAATCCCATTCTTGGCGCTAGCCAGAATCGCTTCTTCAGCAGGAATAGCTAGCAGATCTTCGAGTTGTTTCAGACAAAGATCGAGATTAGCTCCCGGAAGATCTATTTTATTAATGACTGGAATGATGACCAAATCCTGGTCAACCGCCAAGTGAGCATTGGCAACGGTCTGGGCCTCTACCCCTTGAGCAGCGTCGATCAAAAGCAATGCCCCCTCGCAAGCAGCCAAGCTGCGAGACACCTCATAGGAAAAGTCGACGTGGCCTGGCGTATCCATAAGGTTGAGTTGATACGCCTCGCCATTAGCAGCCGGATAAACCATCGTTACGGGATGGCTCTTGATCGTAATGCCACGTTCCCGTTCGAGATCCATCGAGTCGAGATGCTGATCCGCCAGTTCTCTTTGAGCCACGGTATTGGTATGCTCTAGCAAACGATCTGACAACGTGGTCTTACCGTGGTCGACATGCGCGATGATGCTGAAATTCCGCTTGTGGTCCGTCTGCATTGAAGCGGATGACGTTGCGCAGTACATTTGAGCCTTTCAAGTCGGGAAATCCATACCCAGCCGCAAAAATTA
>JANQKI010000122.1 GCA_028281165.1 Opitutaceae bacterium
TCGTATAATCACGAGGTTGACTTTGGTGCTATTTCTTAATCGAATTGAGGGATTCCCATAATTTCAAACGTGTGTGTGCCATGGTTCTTCGTGTGATTCTTTACTTTGGGCTTTGCATCCCCCTCTTCTTGCTTGCCGCTTGCGGCACTACCTCCAGTACCCTGAGCTACCCTGCCGCTCATGCTAGTGTCCCCCATAAGCTGGTCAACGGGAGGATCTTGGAAGCGAGAGATGTGACGATTGACGGTCACGCTACTAATATGGGTATGATCGTCGGGGGCGGGATCGGTTCTGCGGTTGGAGCGATTGCTGTGCCTGTAAAGTCGACCACCACGATTACGCCTAACTCTAGCGGCGGAGTCGATGTTAGGGGTTCGAGCAATGCGCATGAGAGTAGAGCTGCCATTGCGGCGGGAGCTGCTTTAGGAGCGATTGCCGGGCGAAAGATCGAGAAAAAGCTTTCTACTAGAAAAGCCCAGGAGCTGGTAATCGAATTGGAAGGTGGCGAAACTATGGTAATCGTTCAGCCAATACGAGAGCCTGCTTTTCGCAAAGACGAGAAAGTGCGCGTGTATTCAACAAAATATGGCGCTTCGAAAGTCTTTCACTCCGATGAGGATCCTTTTATCGATCCTGAGACCAATGCTTATCTGATTCCCGAAGTAGGGGACGAAGAGATCGTTACTTGGTAAAGCTCTCAGCCTTTGTTGTATTCAAATAGCTCTCACGCTATTTTTTCTCTAGCAACCTTTCGATGCGCAGGAGCGACTGCTTGATATCGCCTAGAATCTGGGTGGCATCTTCCTCGCTTGGTTTTGATGTCGGTTCGGGCTCGATCAAAAGATCCTTTTGACGGAGGACGGTTTCCCTAAACGTTTTGGCTTCAATAATACCAGTCAGCGCGATCAGCGCTCCACCTGTGGGGCTCGATTGGCCGGCCGTCTCTACCGTTACTCTTTCAAGTCCCATCCGACGCATAATCGGCCCCTGCGTCATTCCCAGGTCCGTGATCTTGTCTAGTGGGACAGTCTTTTCGTTTCTCACGAAGATCCCTCGCTTCACTTTTAGCGACCGGGTCGTGAGTATGCATTCCATGCTTTGCAGGTAGCGTTTGGTGAAAATCAATCCCAAGGGAATCCAAAGCAATAGCAATGGAATTCCAACTACGCTAATGATAAGAATTAGCGTTCCTGACAGAAGCCAGTATTGGCAAACTTTTGGATCGAATTCCGCTTTTCTGATCAGTTTTTCCTCTCGCATCGCAAATTATGAATATAGCTTTCAGTTCTTCGGGACAACCCTATAAAGATCATTTTCCATCTGTCTTAGACTTCCGCTCGTCTATATATTCATTGTTCGTCTCGACTGGCGGGCTGATCAAGGTAACCAGATATGATCTTGTTTGCGTTATCCCATAAACGCGTTACCAATGCTGCCTTACTTTTGCGGAGATTTTAAGCTCTCGTTTGTTTGGCCCAAATGGAACCTTGGTCTGCCAACGCAATCATGAGTTGCCCTTCTCGTTAATATTTTCAGTCATGCGATTTTCTTTTCGTCTTAAATTCGTCTTACTATGCGCTGCCGTTGTTGGTCAGCTTCAGAGCCAAACCTTCAATCTGGATCCTGACGCTCCCCTTCCCGTCGATAAGAATGTTACGGTCGGCCAGTTGGAAAACGGACTGAAATACTACATTCGTGAAAACAAGAAGCCCGAGGGGAGGGCTCGGCTAAGGCTTGTTGTGAATGCTGGGTCTCTGCAGGAGGAAGACGACCAGAGGGGACTTGCCCACTTCGTCGAACATATGGCCTTCAACGGAACGGCTAACTTCGAGAAAAACGAAATGATCCATTTTCTCGAGGGGATAGGGATGCGTTTCGGATCTCATTTAAACGCCTACACATCTTTTAACGAGACCGTCTACATGATCGAGATTCCGCTCGATGATCCGACTGTATTGGAGACTTCGATGCAGATACTGGCGGACTGGGCTGGCGGTATCACTTTCGATCCTTACGAGCTGGAGAAGGAGAGGGGAGTGGTAGAAGAGGAATGGAGAGCCCGCCAGGGCGCAGGGCAACGACTAGTTGAACGTCAATATCCATTTATCTACTACAATTCCAAGTATGCCGAGAGACTGCCCATCGGATCCATGGTCGTCGTCAAGCGAGCGCCTCCGCAGCGCTTCATCGATTTCTACAACGACTGGTATAGGCCGAATCTCATGGCGGTCATTGCGGTAGGGGATTTCCAGTCCGCTTTTATCGAGGATCGCATAAGGGAGTACTTCCAAGATTTGGAAAATCCCGTGGACGCTCCTGAACGCCTTCCAACTGAAGTTCCTGATCACGAAGAGACGCTTGTCTCGATCGAGACCGATCCAGAACTTACGGTATCCTCTGTTAGAATACACATCAAGGGCGGGATCGATCCTGATGTAACGGCTTCGGATTACAAGCGACATATCGTCGAACGGCTTTATTATTCGATGATAAACCAGCGCCTGGCTGAACGGACCCGCGAGGCGAACCCTCCTTTTATCAATGCGGGTGTCGGCAAAACGAAAATCGCTCGCGAGAAGCAGTCCTTTACTCTAAGCGTCGTCTTTTTCGAAAATCGCTACGACGATGGGCTAAATGCTTTGATTGCCGAGGTCAATCGAGCGATTCGCGATGGCTTTTCCGCTACGGAACTTGAGCGTATGAAAGCCGATGTGCTTCGCTCGCTTGAGAGGGCTTACGACGAGCGAGACAAGACGAATTCCTTGGCCTATACAAATGAATACACCAGAGCTTTTACGGTCGATGAACCTATTCCGGGTATTGAGATGGAATTGGCCATGACGCGACATTTCCTAAAGGAAATCTCTCTCGATGAAGTCAATGCGGTTGGGGAGGTTTTCAAAAGAAAAGGGAATCGGGTTATTTTATTCAGCGCTCCTGAAAAGGAAGGTCTCATTGTTCCTAGTGAAGAGGAATTGGTAGCGGCCATCGATTCGGCATCGAAGATCCAGCTGGCTGCTTATGATGACAGAGTATCCGACGCTCCGCTTCTGGAGGATCTACCTGAACCCGGCGACATCGTGAGTGAAACGTATCACGAATCTGTAGACACTCACGAATGGAGTCTTTCGAACGGGATTCGCGTTATTGCGAAAAAGACCGACTTTCAGAACGACCAGATCCTCATGACTTCCTTTAGCCCAGGTGGATCAAGTCTCGCTATGGACGACGAATATGTTTCAGCCATTACTGCAACAATGATTGTGACTGAAAGCGGTTTAGGAGATCTGGACGCGATTCAACTCGATAAAAAACTGGCCGGTAAAGCTCTTGGCGTCAGTCCTTACATCAACGATCAATATGAAGGCTTTAATGGTTCGACCTCGCCAAAAGATATCGAGCTATTTTTCCAGATGCTTTGGATGTATGCAAGGCAGCCGAGAGTTGACGATAAGGCGATTGATTCCATGACGACTCGACTAAACGCAGTTATCGCAAACCGTCTCAAAAATCCGAATGCGGTTTTCCAAGATGAAATCTCGAAGGCTTTCTATGGAGATCACTTACGACATCGGCCCATGAGCCAGGAGCTGATGAGAGAGATAGATCCCGGGCTCGCTCTTGCTATTTATAAAAACCGTTTTAACGATTTTAGCGATTTCACTTTCGTTTTCGTTGGAGCAATAGACCTCGATGAATTGAAGGGCTTAACCAAACAATATCTAGCTTCTCTGCCGAAAACGAATCGTGTTGAAAAAGGCGTTTTTCGTGACGATAAGCCGGCTTCGGGCCAGTTAGTGGTCAACGTCGATAAGGGGCTCGAGGAAAAAACGTCTACACGGGTTATTTTCACTGGAGATGCTGAATGGTCGCCAGAAAATCAATACGCTATGAGCGTCGTGCGCGATTTGCTGAACATACGTTTGCGGGAGTCCTTGCGAGAAGAAAATAGCGGCACTTACGGAGTTGGCGTTTTCGGGAGCATATCTCGAGAGCCTATCGAACTATTCACTACTGGCTTCGCCTTTTCATCCGATCCTGCCAACACGGATGCATTGATTCGGATTGCCTTTAGCGAGATTCAGGATTTGCAAGAGACAGGTCCTCGCTTGGAAAACATGGCCAAAGTTCGTGAAATTCATCTTAGAGGCCGGGAAAAAAGCGAAAAGACCAATAATTTCTGGCGACAGCGCTTAGCAGCTATGGCTCGTCAAGGCCGCGATTTTTCGGATATTCTCGGATACGAAACTATGGTTTCGGCCTTTAATGCGAAAGACGCTCAAGAAGCCGCCAACAACTATTTCGATTTTGATAATGTTCTTATCGCTCGGCTGAACCCGAATTACCAGGAATAGCTTTGTGGCCTTCCCAATTTAGATTGGACTACTGGGAATCATTGCTCAAAACGTACTTGAGGTTTTCCAAGTCCAATATGTTGCCCAAGGATTCCTCCTGTACAATCTCGTTGGCTAGGGCTTCCTTTTTCAATTGCAGGCTCTGTATTCTCTGCTCGACGGTATTTCCAGCGATCAGTCGGTAGGCGTTAACTGTATTTTTCTGGCCAATACGGTGAGTTCGATCAATCGCCTGAGCCTCAACGGCAGGATTCCACCAAGGATCGTAGAGAATAACGTAGGATGCGGCTGTCAGATTGAGCCCGTAGCCAGCGGCTCGCAAGGAGAGCAGGAAAGCTCCCTTAGTCGGGTCGTTTTGGAATTCTTCGACGAGCTGCTCGCGATTTTTCGATTGTCCTGTAAGAATGAGGTGGGGACATTGCAAAGCCCCCAGCTCTTCGCTGATGATGCTAAGCATTTCGACGAATTGGCTGAAGATTAGAACCTTGTGACCCTCTTCTTTCAGCTCGCTTACCAAGTCCAGCAGCGCTTCCAGTTTTGCGCTTCGAATATCCGCATAGGCTCCATCTAGCAAACGAGGATGACAGCTAATTTGGCGAAGCCGTAGCAAGGATGCCAGGATGTTGAACCGCTGTTTGTCGAGATCGGCAGCTGAATTCAGACTCAAGAGCAAGTTCTGCGATTGCTTGAGTTCGGCCTGATAAAGCTCCAATTGCTCTCCTTCGAGATGACATGTAAGCGTTTCTTCGATACGATCTGGCAGATCGGGGGCGACTTGGAGCTTGCTACGACGGAGAAGGAAGTGCTTGACCCGATTGGATAGCCTCTTTGGCGTTTGGGGATCCGATTCCCTGTATTGACGTTTGAAGGACGCTTGGCTGCCTAGCAAGCCTGGCATTGAAAAGGAAAAAAGACTCCAAAGATCTAGAGAACGATTTTCAATGGGCGTCCCAGTTAGCACAACCCGATGTTTCGCTTTGACTTCTCTTGCCACCTTGGCTGTTTGCGAAGATGGGTTTTTAATGTACTGCCCTTCGTCGAGGATTACGGTTGTCCAATCAACACTGGTAAAAAATCCGCGTTGTATCCGCAATTGCGAATAGTTGGCTACTAGTATGTCAATCTCGGATACGTCCCATATTGGTTTGTTGATAGTTTCGGAATCATAGAGAGCGATGGAGAGAAGATTCGAATGACGGGCAACCTCCTGTTTCCAGACATGCACCACTGATTTTGGGCAGACCACCAAGCACTGAAAACGCTCCTCTTTGGGATGTCGTAGCTTTAGCCACGCGAGCCAGGTGAGGGCCTGTAGCGTCTTGCCCAACCCCATGTCGTCAGCCAGAACACCTCCAAATCCATTAGTCGAAAGGAACGTTAGAAATTGGAACCCTTCAACTTGGTAGGGGCGTAAATCGGTTACAATTCCTTTTGGCAGGTTCGACGGCGTTACGTTTGTAACCTCCTTGGCTCTCTTTTTGATTTCCTTGGCTAGCTCCTTGAGTCTAAGCTCCTCGAGCTTGGCATCCGCTAGTTGAAGGGCGTGCAAGCTTCGCGTTTCGCTTTGGCCTTCTTGAAAGTCGACTCCGAGCGTATCCAGAAATTCAGTTTGCGAAACATCGACGCTAGGATCGAAGCGTTTCCATCCTTTGCCTGGAATACTCACATATTTGCCAGGACTGCGCAGGAGCAAAGCGATTTCGTTTTCAGTCAGTGTAGTATCCCAGAACTCAGGCTTTAGGCTCAGATCAAACCAGTCGCCATCCGCTTGCTTATCGATATGAATAGCGTAGCGTCCAGCTGGACGGCTATCCACTAACGTATCGAGTTCGTCATCTGCGATGATTTGAATACTCTCTGGCAGACTTTGTATCAGAGATTTGAATAATTCAGGAAAGTCTTCATCCACCTCCTTTTGCCACAATGCTTCATCTTCCTCGACGAGGTCGTATCCTTTTAATGCGGACAAAAGCGAGCCGTACTCTGGATATTCAAATAAAGACCCCTTTCCTGGAGTCGAACTGTTTTCGCCAGTTTCAATATTGGCGGATTCGATCCATCCTTCCTCTGAGAGCTTGAACCAATGTTTCTTATCAATCGAACTGGCTACCAGTTGAAGCTGCATGGTTTGCCTGCCCTCTGCTCTCTCTTTTTCCAATTTAAGATAAGCTGCCAGTTTGAGGGGAATGACGACAACCTGGTTCTCAAGGTGCTCAGGAAGCGGCAAATCCAAGCTTTTCAAGTAGAGCAATCCCTCAGGGCTTTCCAATGACTCTGCTGGTATTTTAAATACATCGTTTGGCTTAGCGTCAGCTCTAAACAGGGAAGGTCCGCGATGAAGTTTCTCTTTTCGAAAATAAAGCGTATCCGCCCCGGGAAGACACGCGACTAACGTGGGTATATCGCTCTCGTCGTCGAAGCCTAAGTGGAGTTCGTAGCTCCCTGAATCGTTTACTCCTTTTTCGAGTCCAATCCATCTCAATGGACGAGAGTCTATCGTGATTTGATTTCCGTTTCTATCAACAATTAGATGAGCGGTTTCCGAATTATGGACAAGGCGATTCAGTAGCGAGCAATCGTCTGGCTTGTCCAAGTCCAGTCGAACCCGTTTGGCTGATCGATAGTAGTCCTGAAAAATGGAACAGAGAGCGAGACAAGACGTAGAGAATCGATCCAAAAATCCGTAGTCCTTTTCCAACCACTGGATTAGGTCCTTGGCATGGAGAGGGCGAAATTCGTTTGTTCCAGCAGGGGATCTTTCCCATTTGAAAGCTCGTCCCTGTAGTTTGAGTCTTACATCGAGACGCGTTTGAGTAGGGCCAATACGCTTTTGCGATAGATTTCCCAGGCGGTTCCGCCAGAGCTGGATATCCTTTCGCCGTTCTCTTTGGGCTATATTTTCTCTGGTTCCACGGATATCTGTCGAGGCCTTTAAAAACTCTGGAACTTCGATTTTATAATCATCGAAGACCAATGCGATGTATTGCCATAGCGAATACTCAGTCTCTGGTTTTTCGAGCCAAAGGCCTTCGGTGACTGATTTCTGCGGATTCAGACTGAGCTCCTTGAATCGCTTGTCAAGCGAAGCTAGATCTTTTACGTAAAGCGTGTCTCGCCAGTCCAACTCCTCCAGCAATTCGCCTAGCTTGTCGAGGTAGATATTCTCATCGACATTGAGTTTCCTTTTCAGGGAAGCTTCGATTTCCTTTGTCCAACCTGACAGTTTCACATCTTTTATTAAGAGTCGATACGAAATAGCAATGGAGGCAGTTTAGCTCCCTTATTTTTAAAACCCTCCCCTAAACCGTTCAGTAAAGTTTTTCGTCTAGCAGGGAGAATAGCTCTTCTTCTTTAATGCGCTTCTGTTCGGTTGTGTCGCGATCTCTAATGGTGAAGGTATCATCCTCCAGAGTATCGAAGTCGATGGTCACACACCAGGGCGTACCCACTTCATCCATACGACGATAGCGTCGGCCAATGGCGCCCGAAGCGTCCCAGAACGCGCTATGCCTGCGTTGCAGCTTTTCGTAAAGCGATTGCGCTCGCTCGACGAGTTCCGGCTTGTTCTTTAGCAAAGGAAGAACCGCCACTTTATAGGGAGCAATTCGAGGATGGAATTTCATTACGGTTCGCTTCTCCCCATCGATCTCGTCTTCGCAATAGGCTGCCGTCAAGATCGCCAGGAACAGACGATCCACACCCAATGCCGGTTCCACGACGTGCGGAACGTATTTGGATTTTGTAGACTCGTCGAAAATCTCCATCGACTTTCCCGAATACTCTTGATGTTGAGTGAGGTCGAAGTTTCCGCGGCAGGCAATGCCCCATAATTCCTGTTCTCCAAAGGGGAACTTGAAAGTGATGTCGGTCGTGCCCTTGGAATAATGAGAAAGCTTTTCCAGCGGGTGCACATCTTCGCCCATCATCTCGTTTGGAATGCCTACGCTATTTAGCCAGCTCTTGCACCAATCGATCCACTCCCGATGGCAGGTTTCCCAGTCCGCGTCGGGCGAGATGAAATACTCCATTTCCATTTGCTCGAATTCACGCGAGCGGAAAATGAAGTTGCGTGGCGTGATCTCGTTGCGAAACGCCTTGCCGATTTGAGCGATGCCGAAGGGAATCTTAACCCGACCCGTATCCACAATGTTCTTATAGTTAGCGAAAATGCCTTGAGCCGTTTCGGGGCGCAAGTAGGCGACAGAGGTCGAATCGCTCAAGGCGCCGACGTGCGTTTGAAACATGAGATTGAATTCTCGCGGAGCAGTCAGCGAGCCGGACTCCCCTGTTGCTGGAGAAGGGATTTTTTCATACTCGGAAGGATCCGCCTCGGTGTACTCCTTCAGCTCGATAGGGGCTAGCTCTCCTTGAATGGCTAACTTGCGTTTAAGGTTGGCGGCCTTTTCTTCTGCCTCCGCCTGCATTTCTCCATCTTCCAAGACCGAAACATAGCCGACGTTTTCCCCATCAACAATGACTGGAGCAAAGAAAAGCTGGTCTGCCCGATAACGCATTTTCGACTCCTTACAGTCCACCATTGGGTCCGAAAAGCCATCCACATGACCTGAAGCTTGCCAGATCTTTGGCGACATAATGATGGATGAATCGAGGCCGACAACGTCCTCGCGTCGATGCACCATGTCCTTCCACCAGGCATCCTTAATGTTCTTCTTTATCTCTGTTCCGAGAGGCCCGAAGTCAAAGAACCCGTTATAGCCGCCATAGATTTCCGATGACTGGAAGATGAAGCCGCGGCGTTTGCACAGGGCCACAATGGCGTCCATAAGGGTGTTAGCGGATGCTTTGGTTTTCGACATAAGGCGTAATCAAATGCGCGTGAAATTCCGGCGGGTCAAGCGATTGCTCTAAGCCTCCAAAGGGCTCTCAGACCTTTTTCCGGGCAATCTCGATCCTGGTTCGATTCGAGACTTAAATATAGTTGCCAAGCCAGAATGGATGATCTTTGACTACCCAGCTCTCATCATCTTAACACATTTTCACAATGGCTGAACTAGAAGGAAACTGCATCGTCGGACAATCAGGTGGCCCCACCGCCGTCATAAACGCTAGTCTGGCAGGCGTTGTCGAAGAGGCGCTTAATCACGAGTGCATCGAGGAAATTTACGGGAGCCTAAACGGGGTTGTGGGCATCTTAAACGAGGATTTCATCGACTTGGCTTCAGAGTCTCAACAGACGATTCGCGGCCTTCGCCACACTCCCGGAGCTGCCTTAGGCACTTGCCGTTTCCAGTTCAAAAAACAGGCCGACTACGAGCGCGCTTTGGAAGTTTTCAAGACCCATAATATCCGCTATTTCTTCTACATTGGGGATAGCGATTCCATGGCGACGGCTGACAAGCTGAATAGCATGGCTCAAGAAATTGGATACGCTTTGAGAGTCATTGGCATTCCCAAAACGATCGACAATGATATCAGCGCTACGGATCACTGCCCCGGTTACGGCAGCGTCATCAAGCACGTGGCCACTATCGTTCGTGAGATGGCTTGCGACAATGATTCAATCGGGCAGGGCGATTACGTCTCCATATTGGAAGTAATGGGAAGAAATGCTGGCTGGATTGCGGCTGGGGCTGCTTTGGCCAAACGCAGGGATCATCCACACGATCCGCCCCACCTGATTTATCTGCCCGAGGTTCCTTTCTCTGCTCAACAGTTTCTCGACGACGTTAAGCGAGCCTTGAGCCGCGAGCGATTCTGTATGGTAGTCGTTAGCGAAGGTCTTGTTGATTCCGACGGAAACTATGTAGCGCTTGGCTCCACCAGCACAGATGCCTTCGGCCATGTGCAGCTTGGAGGTACCGGCGAGTTTCTGCGTAGCATGGTTGAGAGCCGTTTGGGCGTGAGCGCTCGCTCTTGCAAGTTAGGCATTTCCCAGAGATCCGCTATCCATTGCGCGTCCAAGGCAGATGCCGAGGAGGCCTATCTCGCTGGTCAGGCAGCGGTCTTGGCCGCAGTTGAAAAAGGCGAAACTGGCAAAATGGTCACCTTGCTGAGAGGCGAGTCTGATTTCTACAAGGCGGAAACCGGTTTGGTAAATCTCTCAGATGTCGCTGAAAGCACGAAGCGGATTCCTGCCGATTGGATCAACGACGATGGGGTCAGCATGAATTATCCCTTTGTTAAGTACGCTCAACCGCTTATTGCTGGCGAAGTGGATGTTCCTTTTGAAAACGGCTTGCCCAGCTTCGCCCGCGTTCGTGGCGAGAAGATCGACAAGCTTCTGCAAGCTTACGAGCTCTAGCAGATAACGGCCACTGCAAACTCTCTTTCTGCTTTCCCAGTTTCAGCTACTATTAGCTGCTTCATAGGGGAAAAGCTGATATTGCATTCGGGGAGCAGCCTCGTGTTGCTCAACGCTAGTCAATCTGATTCAAACACTTCCGTAATCTGCGAACCTCTCGCTACGATATGGAATCGCTCCCTTACTGGAAACGTCCTGAACGCTGGCTGGCATTTTTTCTTACCTTCTTAGGCGTTTGCTCGTTACTTGCAATTCTTCCAGTGCCGGAGGTTGTTCCTCCTGAAGATGTCGATTCGGTTGAGGCCACGATCGAAGCTCCTGTTTCCTTTCTAGACAGCCTTCGTGAGGAAGCGATTGGGGTTCAGGCGAAAGGCCACTGGACATCGCTCCTCCCACCCATCTTGGCGGTGATGGTCGCCTCGTTTTTCCGTTCCATGGTGTTCGCTTTGCTAACCGCTTTTGTAGCAGGTGGTTTTCTCTCCTTTGGGCTTAACCCGATTTCTACCGCAATTCTCTCTGTAAATGATTTCATAATACAAAGCCTCCTCTCGCAATTCAGCCTCTACATCTTCCTCTTTCTCTTTTCGCTTGTGGGCATGATCCATGTGGTCTCGCGAAATGGCGGTTTGGAAGGCTTGGTGAACAGCCTGGCAAAATGGGCCAATGGCCCCCGGCGTACGAAAGTAACCATTGGGTTGGCAGGGCTCATCCTCTTTTTTGATGACTATTCTAATACCATCGTAGTGGGAAATACGATGCAGAAGCTCTCAGACAAGTGGCGTATCTCCCGCGAAAAGCTTGCCTACCTTGTCGATTCGACGACCGCTCCTGTTGCTGGTCTAGCTATCCTTTCGACCTGGATAGCGTTTGAAGTTATGATTCTTGGAACGGAGGCAGGTAGACTTGGTATAGAAGAATCTGGATACGCCATTTTCCTGCAAATGCTTCCTATGCGCTTTTATTGCATCGGAACGCTCATATTTCTTTTCATGTCTTCCGCCATGGGACGAGATTTTGGACCTATGTTCAAAGCCGAGAAACGAGCGGCGGAAACGGGCAAAGTGGTGGCGGACGATAGTTCCAGACTGGGCATTCAACCCTCCCGAAGCATGGAGCCGAATCCGGACGTTCCACGTCGCATGATCAATGCTTTGCTTCCTATCCTTGTAGTCGTTTTTGGCATTGTATTCGGAATCTTGATTCTAGGATACGCCAGAATGTCGTCCGCTGGAAATACGTTTTCCTTTTTCAGTCTAACCGATTGGCAAACTGCTTTCGGCATGGCGGTCGATAATCCTGAGTCGGAAAGCGATCCGGGGGTGATGCCGGTTTTGTTTTTCGCTTCGGTCGCAGGCGCAATTGTGGCCTTTGCACTGTCGGTTTACCAAAAACTGCTGACCCCTCGCCAAACGGTCGCCGCCTACGTTCGAGCGATGCCTACTATGTGGATGGCAATATTCATTCTGCTCATGACATGGTCGATGCAGACGATCTGCCACACTTTAGGCACCTCCGACTACTTGATAGCGTTGCTGGGAGACAGGATGCCTCCTTGGTCTATCCCGCTCTTCACGTTTCTTTTGGCAGCTGGCGTTGCTTTCTCGACAGGTACCAGTTGGGGAGCCATGGGGCTGCTTATCCCGACGGTACTGCCGCTAGCTCACTCTGCTATGTCGTTAGAGCCCGGATACGAAATTATCTTCTATCTCACTGCAGCAGCCATCCTGGATGGAGCGATATTCGGCGATCATTGCAGCCCTATAAGCGATACCACGGTGCTTACATCGATATCTACTGGTTGTGATCACATCGCTCACGTGCATACCCAACTGGTTTACGCCGTGACTACCATGGCTTTGTGTGGATTATTCGGATACTTGGCAGTGGGAGGAAATTTTCCTATTTGGATATTTTATATCCTATTTCCGCTCTTCGCCTTCTTGATCCTGCGCTTTGTTGGTCGTCCTACGCCCGAACATGTCGGTTAGCAGGCCCAAATTGCTAGTCAGCATCGTAAATCTCGACCAGCCCAATTCCCGCCTCGCCGCTTACAGAAGAGAGTATCACCCCGTAGGTGCCTGCTCCAAGCGTAACTAAGAGAGCGGCGTCTTTGCTGCCTGACAATAGGGTGGCTGCTCCGATATCGTCTGCCGTCTGAGCGATTTCCGCCGCGTTGGTATTCTCTCCCCAGTTGTCGTTAAAGTCGATGATGCTTCCAGATTCCGCGTCCACTAAATGCAGCTGTGGGTCGGCTTGCTTTTCTTCCTCGGTCAGGCCTTGCAAGCTGGGACCAACTCCTCTGAGTAGAAGCTTCTTTGCCTTGCCGGCAGGGATGACGAATCCCGCAATCAGCGATTCATCTGCATTGCCAATCCGAGCTCTCGTTGAAAGGTTGACTAGTCTCACGCCATCTGGGGAGTCGGCGTCCCTATCGTATATTTCCAGTAGTCCCACTCCGGATCCTTCTTGTTCGTTTTCCAAGCGAGCCGAATAGATACCAGGATTCAAGGTCATAATGATGGCTGCGTCGCCAGAGTTTGGCGACAATGGAAAAGCGCCCACCGTGTTATTCGCGTCGATGATGGCTTGAGCCGACTGATCCACATCCCAATCAAGATTCTCGCCGATAAGATTCACTCCATCGAAGATTCCAATCTTCGGTTCCGCCAATCTATTTGCAATGGCCTCCCCTGGTATTCCAGGTCCAACGCCACGTATCAGCAAATCTCTCGGCGCGGCTCCTTCCACTACGAATCCGGCTATCATTATATTGTTGCCGGGTCCCGTGAAGCCTCTTGAGGAGATATTCACCAACCGGTTTGGTGGGATTGCTTGACCTGTTGTGTATTCAATTATCAATACGGGTTTAGTTGGCGTTACTAAATCGCTTGCGAAGTTGAAACTGGTGCGACTGTCAAAGCGTTTAGCGGTCACTACGTCCACTTCGTCGCCAATGAGCATCCAGCCATGATTTGAAGACGGGTTGTCAAGCCACACTTGAACGTCGTTGGCGAGACCAGGGCCTTCCCAGGTATAGAATTGGAATTTGTCTCCTATCGGTTCTACACTGCTTGGCGTTGGATCGAAATCGCCCCCTTCGTTGTTCCAAAGCGTATCCGGAAAACTAGTATGAAACCAAGTTGCATCTCCCGGCTGGGCAGAGGCTCCGACCCCTTCTCCTTGGGAAGCGTCCGAAGCTCCTTCTCCCCATTCCTGAAGCGCTCTATGCAAGGCGACGTCGGTTGTTTTAACGCCACCCTCTCGTTTTGTATTCGAAAGATAAAGTCGCAGATCCGCTCGAAGGATGGTGGCTCCTTGAGGTATGGCTCCTGCGACGTCAAACTCGATTAGGCCTCTGCGTATTTTGAATCGCGCCCCGATATCCGTTCTTCCGGCAAAGAAATAATCCCCTGCTCCGTTGGAGAAGGTGAAGCTCGGGTTGTTGGGGTCGATGGTCTCGGGCTCGAAAATCGTATTGTCCTTAAACGGAAGCAGCTCAACGACTTCTGCTGATAAGACGTGTGTAAAGAATATAAATCCTATAAAGAGAATTCTAGGCATTGAGAGGCATTTACGGATACTAAATAGAGCGGTGCGAGATCAGCTAACTTAAGCTAATTCCGCTACCTCTCTTACGACGGCTATCGAAGGGAAAGGAGTTCCTTTCCCTTGTCGATTATTCGTTCGGCAATTCGTACACCTCAACCAGAGCCACACCTGTTGTGCCATCGCGTCCGGTCACGAACGCGGCATAGCTTCCCGGTTCAAGTTCCAATAGAAGAGCGGCGTCTCGGCTATTATTCGCTAGCGGTGCGGCTCCGACCAGCTGCGTGGCGGCATTTAGGCTCTGCAGATTGAGGGAATCCTGCCATGAACTATTGGTGGCGATTGGCGTTCCCGACAAAGTCACGAGTTGCAGAATCGGATCTTCCAGATAGCCCGCGACATCCTGATCGCGAAGACCTGGGCCAACCGCCCGCACCAGAACTTTGGTTGGAATATCTCCTGATACGACAATACCAGGGATGAGTAACTGCTCTCCATTCCCCACGAAAGCTCGAGATGAAATGTTGATCAAGCGAGTAAGATTACTACCGATTTCGTAGACTTCGACCATCCCGACGCCTGTCGATTCATTTTCGCCACTCAGTACGGCTCCGTAGCTTCCCGGTTGAAGTTGAATGATGAATACAGCATCCTCTGAATTGGTTGGCAGGGCAAAAGCTCCTACGCTATTGGCGGCTGCAGCTAATTCCGACTGATTCGATGCATTGCTCCATCCCGCATTGCTAGCAATGACCTGTCCGCCTCCATAAAGATCGACTCTGGGCTGATGTAATATATTTTCACTACTAATTCCCGGCAAGCTTGGACCAACGCCTCGAATAAGAACGGTTTTCGGCTCAGGTCCATCGACAACGAATCCGGCGATCAAGACATTAGCTCCCGTACCCACGTAGGCGCGTGTCGAGATGTTTATGAGACGCTTGTCGGTGACGACAATTTCAGCTGGTTCGCTCTGCGTGGACCCGGAGGAAGTTGACGCGACGACGTAGTACGATCCTTCGTCCTCCGGACGAGCAGTAGATAGTACCAATTGGCTTTGCGTGGCTCCTGGAATGGCTGCTCCATTCTTGTACCATTGGTAGGAAACGTCATTTTGAGAGACCGCCTCGGCGGTAAGAATCGTTTGGTTTCCATGAAATGCGATTTCGCTAACCGGTTGTTCGACAAAGGCCGGAGTGGCTGGTAAGGGCAATACGGATACATTCGCCGATTGGCTTAAAGCCTCTCCCACAGGTGAGGAAACTCGCACCGTGTAGCTTCCTGCATCCGCTGAGCTGGCATTTGAAATTACGAGTGATTTGCTGCTCTGAGTGGAAACCGTCGAACCGTTTTTCATCCATTCGTAAGTGAATGGGCCTGTTCCCGTTGCCTCAACGTTTAGGGTAATGGATTTTCCAACATAGCCATCGGTATTTTGAGGATGGGCAACGATGGATGGTGGCGTGGCTTGATCGGTTCTTGCTAGCCCGATTGAGGAAGAGCCATCGGTAAAACCGATGCGCAAGGCGAGATTGCCGGCGTCGTTAAAGTCTCCGATATTGAGATTGGCAATGGTTTTCAGCTGGCCTGGTCTTGTCTCGATGGTGTCACCTTCGCGAGCGACCAAATTTAGAAAGCCATCTGTATCGATCGCCCAGATACCGTAGTCTGTAGTATCGCTTACGACATCGCCTTGTCCGTCAAGACTGGCTACGAAAGCGACTTGACCGAGTTCATTGATGAAAGGCTGACCGAATGTGGAAAAGCTCGTCCCGTTAAAGGTTCCGGGCACTTGCTGTCCGGTTTCGGCGATGAGCGACCAGGCTCCGGAACCTGATCTGAGAAGGATGGCTTGATTGGGAGTTTCACTACTATTGCCTACCATGTGAGCGAGGAAGGCAACGTCTCCTCTTTCATTGATGACAGGATCGAAAAGAGTATCCAATAATAGAGTGGACGTTCCGATGACCAGAGCATTGGCCGTGGTTGCGATAGCGGTTGAGCCTGATCCTGTGACCTGGTAGATACCTTCGCTTTCAGCAGCGTTTGCAATGCTCGCCCAAACAACAATTGATCCATTGCTATTGGCGGCAGGTTTGCCGAAATAGGCAAAAGCTCCACCAGTTGCTGTATCGATTGATCCACTACGAAGCAAAGGAATGGCATTTGTCTCAGGCTCGACGAGCCAAAGTCCTAAATTATTCGTTTCGTCTACCGCTCCCCCCGTCTCGAGTTCCGCAAGTAGGACTCCTTTGTCGGAACTAACGGGCGTATAGCTATCGACTCTAGCTAGCGGAGTCGTATCACCTGGTAGAGCCAAGCCTGTCAGAGCCATTAAGGTTGGTTTGGGAATCGACCACGTCTCGGATGCTTTGGCTTGTTGATGCCATAGCCCGGCGACGCCCTCGTAGTTGCCGTTTTCCAGTACTCCAGTGAACGTGAATGTCTTCGGTTCGACGATACTCGGGTTGCTGATAAAATCGTATTTGCCTCCGTCTTCCGCTTGATTTCCCGAGAAATCGATAGCCGCCTTGTCCCACATGCGAGCTAGTACATCAAGGTGTGGCGTGATCTGCCCGCCTTGATTTACAACCCATCCAATCCATATGCTTCGCCTTCGGTCGGCCCAGCTCGGACCCTCGACTTTGCCGCGAAACATGGTTATGCCCGAGTCGCTTATGCGTGGTTGTTCGAAGAATTCGTAGATATCGTCGTCTCCAGGATCGGGGGCAATACCTCCGGTACTGGCGAGCAGGTGATTTGTACCGCCAGCATGCATACAGACGGTTTCGAATCTTCTCGAATCACCCGTTTCATATTCCTGGACATTAGCCCCAAAGGCCACCTCTCCGTACCGATTAATGGTAGGGAGTGAATAGGAGTCGAAAGTTAGTGAAGGCTCTAAGCCGATTGTATCTCCCGACTGAGAGATAATGGTAATGGATCCGGCATGTCCTGTTGATGCAATGGCAAAGATTGAACTCAGCAGAAGGCCGCTAGCTAATGTCTTAAAGTCTCTTTTCATGGTTGATTGGTATCTTTGCGAATTTCAGGAATTCCGAATTGCCGAGGAAACAACGGTAGATTTATACGAAATCAATCGGATTGAACTCTGCGGGCTGATTGGGGAAGATTTCTGTCATCGCAGAAGCTGGTGTCTGCATCCAATTCTCCAGTACACTGCGATACACCGTTCTGAAATCGATGTTGTAATCCATGCTATCTCGCTTGACTCGGGCGTCCTCGGCGAGATCGGGGTACTTGCCGAAGAATTGGCCTCCCTTGACAGCTCCTCCCATCATGAAAAGCGATTCGGCGGCTCCATGGTCAGTTCCACGACTGCCATTTTCGATGACCTTTCTGCCGAATTCGCTGAAGGTCATGATTAGCATCCTATCCCAAAAACCACTCAACTTCATTTCTTCGACAAAAGCTCCCAAGCCTCCGTTCAAGGTATTCAATAAATCGAAGTGACGTCCCGAAAGTGGATTTCCACCGCTTTGATTGTTGTGCGTGTCGTATCCATTTTGATGCACGTAGTAGATCGAAGTATTCATGCCTCCTTTGATGAGACGAGCGATACGATTCATGTCGCGACCGAATCCTGAATTGGGCCAGTCTTCGACTAGCATTTCGCCACCGTTTTCGGACGCTTCCTGAACGTTTCTAGCGCTGATCATAGCATTGTGCGTGGAGCGCTGAACAAATGAGAGCGCTTCGCTGCTAAGATCGATGCCGTCATCAACCCGGTGGTCGAGGCCGATTAATTCACGGTATAGATTCTCTAGTGGAACGTCGCGTCCCACCATTTCCAAGTCACGCCATCCATATTGATCTGGATCGCGAAAACTCACACTCGGGCTGGCTCCCTCAGATGTTTTAAAGGCGGAGGTGGAGCGTGTGGCCAGCTCTATGGCTTGTGTAGCGTCGCAACCACTACATTGATTCGAAAAGTATCGGCCGATCCAGCCGTCTTTTGCCTCAGTGTTTGGCTGGGCCGAGTGCCAGTAGTCGAAAGAAGTGAAATGCGAAAGATTAGGATTTGGATAGCCGACTCCGTTAACGATTGCCAGGTCACCCTCTTGCCATAGCTGGTGAAGGCTTGTCAGATTCGGGTGCAGCGCCAGTTGCTCATTTGCGCCAGTGACGCTGGGACCTTGACCAACTTGCAGAACGCCGTGTTGCGTGCTTAGACTTATGGTCGGTCTGGCTCCCAAGTATGTAGAGTTCGTGTAAGGTATGACTGTATTGAGTGTGTCATTACCTCCACCTAGTTCTACAATAACCAAGATGGGTCCTTGTCCACCTTGAGGCGGTAGAGATTGAGCTCGAGCGTCAAGCTGGAATAGCGTTTCGTGGAGAAAGGCAGGCAATGTCAGCGAAGTCGCTGCGCCCCATGCCGATTTCCTAATAAATTCTCTTCGCGATACATCTATCATTTTCGTATTGGGTCAAAGGTTTCAGCTTCTTGCTTCTATTGCATTTGATATTCCGGAAGGGCCATGATCAGTCGTGTCAGCTCTTTAACGGCTTCGAGTGTATCCATTCTTTCTGACGTTCTTCGATAAAGATCGTTTAGGCGTCTTATCTGCGACTTGCGCAGAGGACAAAGCGGTACAAGCTGATCCATCAGTTTTCCGATCATGATAGGAAACATGTCTGGGGAGCGCATTTCGGTCGGAACGATTTTCTCCCAGTCGATTTCCGGATAGTTTTCCAATTCGCTCTTCATCCCCCAGTCGTTCAGAGCATAGAAATTTCGCTCGACCCAGACGCTGGAGAGGTTCAACCGAGTAAGCAGGGAACCAGCAGACATCCATTCGTTGCCTTCCGCGTGAGGTTCAGGCCAACCTGCGATGTTCGGGGGATAGATAGGATTGTATCCTAGTCGCTCGTTTATGGTGTAGGTGGAGCGATCGCCGGGTAGCGGGATGTCCAACTGTTTCAACATCCCGACGTAGTAATCGCCGGCGTCTTTGATTTGGTCCCCCATTACCTCGGAAGCGTAGAACTCCTGGCTCGAGAAGATATCCTTTAATAGGGGCCGAATTTCGTAGCTGTAGTTGTTTCTCAAGCGCAGGGCCATTTCCTGCTGGAGAGCCTCGCTAGGCTCTGGAGCGACGAAGTATCTCCAAAGTTTCCAGCTTAGATGTTTAGCCGTCTGGATATCGGCGAAAATTATTTCTATGATGTGGTCGCCCGTAACGATGCTCCCTCCTTCCGGCATGCGATCGAATCCAAGGAAAGATTTAGGAAGTAGATCCTGCTTACCTTCGTCCTGGTACGCGCTTCCTGGTGGTGCCCCCTCTGGTGCAAGGTACTTCGAGTTGACGGTTCCTGCATCGGGATGCGGCGATTGGATTCGGTACAATCTACGTCCCGTAAAAGCTTCGGCAGCTGCTCCGACATCGTCCTCGGTGTATCCTCCATCAACACCCAAAGTGAAAAGCTCTAGAAGCTCTCGGCCGAAATTCTCATTGATCTTGTTTGCGGAGCTCTCTTGCAAATCCAGCATGCGGATCATGGCCTCGGACCAGGAGACGGAATTGATGAGCGTTTTAAAATCGCCAAACTCTCCGCTGCCTCCCGCGTGTTTGCGGAGCAAGTCGTAGAAACGAAGAAAATATATGAAGCGCGCTTCGCCGGGGATAGTTCCCATGTCGATTGGCAGGTGGTCGACTAGGAATTTGAGAAGCTTGGCTGCCAATGGTTTCGCTTCGATGAGAAGATTGAGGTACCAGTTAACGAATGATCGCTGGCGCTGCGAGCTACCCTCCCAAAGATCTCCATTCGGATCCTGTTCGGTTGACCAGGAAGGGAAAGGCAGACTGCTCCAATCCTCTAGATCGTCAACGATGGACGAAACCGCTGCTGCGACACCTTGGTCACGACCTAGTTCGTATAGCGTGGTTCTTTCTTCGGGCGTTCCACCAAATCCTGCCCGCTGAAGCAAGTGGCTCGCATGACGACGCGTCCACTCGTTTTGAGTGATAGGAGTTAGCATACTACGACTTTCTTTTCAGTTGGTTATTCTGCCTAGCCAGAGTTTGGCGACCTCCTTGCGAAACGGTGGCGTTTCAGCCCAGTTTAGCGGGTCAATGCATTTTGCAGGAAGACCTCAGGCTATTGGATTCCACCATGCTTTGGTCGGAAACCCTCTTAGACCGTGACCGTTAAGGCAGGCTAAGCGAATGCGCTGACGAAGGAGTGGCGTCGATTGCCCTGGGAGCTTTGGGAACTAGAACGTCGTACAGTCGCGATGAGGATGCGTAGCGATTTTTGACTCGCAAACGATCTTTGTCTTAAAATAGAAGCAGGAGCGCTATGTATCTAAGAAACAACTACTCGAATATCCGATAGACTTCGACCAAAGCAATGCCTGTCGTACCGCCTTGTCCGTTGACAAATGCTCCGTAGCTGCCAGGCGCTAATTCCAATATCATAGCTGCGTCTTCGCTACCTTCGAGAAGCGGAGAAGCTCCGGTTGCGGTAGCTGCAGCTGCGATTTCCGCCGCGTTGCTATTATCGCCCCAGCGAACATTATTTCCTAATATTTCACCCTGTGAATTTATCACGGTTAGTATCGGAAATTCTAGGATGCCAGCAAGATTAGGATCTTGAATGGATGGGCCAACGCCTCGTACCAGAACCTTAACCGGGACATTGCCATCGACCACGAAACCTGGCAGCAATACGGATTCTCCCGTACCAACAAAACCCCTGGAGGAGATATTGACGAGTTGAGAAACGTTTTGATTCACCTCGTAGATTTCCAACATTCCAAGGCCGGTATCGCCGTTTTCGTCGCTTAGAAAGACGCCGTATTTTCCTGGTTGCAGAACGAGCAGCATGGCAGCGTCTTCCGAGTCAGTCGGGATGGCAAACGCGCCAGTATTGAAAGCGGCCTGGGCGATCTCCGTTTGATTGGGCAATCCACTCCATCCGGTATTCGATTCAACGACCTGACCATCTTTCCACAGGTCGAGCCTGGGTTGATCGATGGTTGGCGAATCGACCCCTGTAAGTGAAGGACCAATACCGCGGATAAGGACCGTTTTGCTATCAACGCCATCGATGACGAACCCGCTAATCAGAATATTGGCTCCTGTGCCCACGAAAGCTCTTGTTGAAATATTGACCAAGCGACTATCGATTACCAGCACGTCAACAGCCGCGCTCTTAACCTCGCCGAATTCGGTCGATGCAATCACGTAATATATCCCGTCGTCCGTAACACTGGCGTTTTCAAAGGATAGAATACTCGACTGGGCTCCGAGAATAGCGACATCGTCTTTATACCACTGATAAAATACGGTTGTGGAAGCGATAGCTCTTGTGGTTAACGTCACTTGTCCCCCGCTACTCACGATGTCCCCAAAAGGTTCTTCCGTAAAAACGGGAATTTCTGGAAGTGGAAAAATGGATACAGCTGCTGTATCGCTCTGTGTCGAGCCGATGCTGGAAGTAGCGATTAGATAATAGTCTCCGCTCGATTCGCTTGTCGCATTGGCAACGATGAGGTCCAGGTTCGTTTGGCCTTCGACAGCCTCGTTGTCCTTGTACCATTGATACGAGACGGCTGCGCTGCTGCTAACGGTAGCGGTAAGGGCAAGCGGTTCTCCAATGTAAGTTGAGGTATCCTCAGGATGAGCTGTGAAAACGGGCGGCCCAACCAGCTCTATTTGCGAAGCGATGATGGCGGAGGAGTCGTTTGTGAAGGTAACGCGCAGAGCGAGCTCTCCATTGGCATTGAAGCCTCCGATCTCACTTGTATCCACCGTTCCAAGAAAATCCTGCCTTAGCTGAAGCGTATCTCCTTTTCTAATCGCTAGGCTAAGGGTTCCTGCGATGTCCGTTGCCCATACGCCGCTGTCGGTTGTATCGCTGATGACGTCGCCTTCCCCAGCAAGGGTGGCTGAAAAAGCGATTTGGCCTGCGGCGTTGATGGTTGGCGAGCTAAAGGATTTGAAAGTTACGTTTGCGGCGGCTCCGGGAGCCTGGTCCCCGGTCTGGGCGATTAGAGTCCAACTTCCTGAAGCGGATCGCTTGAGAATGGCGAAGGAGTCGCCATCGCTTCCGTCCGGATCGAGTTTGGCGAGAAAGGCGATATCTCCTGTGGCGTTGACGGCGGGATCATAGATCGCATTGAGATCCACTGATTGGCCTGATGCGCTGAGAGTTTCGGATGTCGTCGCCAAAGACTGGTTACCTTCGATCGTTAGCTGGTAGATTCCTTCGCCTTCGTTTTCATCTACCAGGCCTGCCCAGGCTACGACGGTTCCATCCGCTGCAATAGCTGGTTTGCCAAAGGAGGCGAAAGCCAGGTTCGATCCAGGCGCGATGTCTCCCTTCTGAGCCAGCAGGGTGGCGCTGCCGCTTTGAATATCCGTTTTCCATATGCCTTGATCATTGGTGGCATCGATGCCCTCTTCATGCTGGATAGTAGCAAGCAAGGCTCCTGTATTCGAATCAGCCATTACAAAGGCTTGCGATTCTTCTGGAGCGATCGAGCCGCCAGGAAGATCCACTCCCCACAACGAAATCAAGCGCATGGCTGGCAGGTCGTCTGTTTCGGGAGCAGGGTCTTCGCTGAGCCAGACACCAGGAGCCGTGTCAGCTGTAAACGCGGTTCCCATGAAGGCGAAGCCGCCGGAAGTCGCCATCGGGTTGCCCATAAAAATATAGTTGTTTCCAGTAGTCCCGTCATAATCGACGATAGCGTCGTCGTTCTTTGCGACTCTTAAATCGAGATTCGCTGCGTTTGCCTGATCAAGTTGCGCGGTCCAGATCCCTTCGCGAACCCTATGCGTCGACGAAAATCTCAGAATGCCGCGAAAGACGATTCTTCCATCCTCATCTAAACGCGGGCCGATGAAGTATTCGAACAATCCGTTGTCTCCGGACAGGGGAGCGAGTCCATCTTCCTGAGCCATGAGATGAAGCGTACCGTCTTTATTTAAGATGATGCTTTCGAATTGGTAGGAATTTCCATTTTCGAGGGCATCCAGATTCGCTCCGAAGGCGACATCGCCTGCATCGTTGATGGTCGGAAGCGAAAAGCTTTCAATGGTGTAAACATCGTCCGGACCGATCTTGTCCTCAGAAAGCGAGACGGCGGTAATCGTGTTGGCGAAGACGCTAGCGCATAGCCAAGTGGTAGCGGCTATCAAGCCCGCCCATCTGAAATCGTTAGCTAGCGGCTTCATACGAATGGAATGGGTTGAAATTCTTCTGGGCTGGGTTGCAGGGGAAAGATGTCGTCCATGGCGGAGGCGGGAACCTGCATCCAATTTTCCAGTACGGAGCGGTAAACCGTTCGGAAATCCACGTTGTGGTCCATGCTGTGGCGTTTGACGCGGGCTTGTTCGGATAGGTCGGGATACTTGCCGTAGAACTGGCCTCCCTTGACTTGCCCGCCCATCATGAACATGGACTCGGCCGCTCCATGGTCGGTGCCTCCACTTCCGTTCTGGATGACCTTTCGACCGAATTCGCTGAAGGTCATGATGAGGACGCGATCCCACTTGCCTTGCAGCTTCATCTCTTCGGCGAAAGCTCCTAGGGCTCCATTCAAGTCCCGGAGCAGCGTAAAGTGCCTGCCCGTGAGTGGATTGTCATTGAGGATCTGGTTGTTGTGGGTGTCGTAGCCGCCTTGGTGGGCGTAGAAGATCGATGTTTGCACGTTGCCCTTGATGAGCTGGGCGATGAGCTGTAAATCTCGAGACAGGCGACTCCCCGGCCAATCTTGGTAGAGCAGGTCGCCTCCATCCAGATTCGCTTGCCTAACGTTGGCTGTGCTGATCATGGCATTGTGAGCCGCCCGCTGCACGTAGGCCAGCGACTCGTTTGAAGTATCGATGCCGCCGTCGCTAGGATGATCGAGTCCGATCAGCTTTCGGAAGAGATCCTCAAGAGGAACTTCGCGGCCTGGTGTCGTCAGGTCTTTCCAGGCAAAGGCTTCCGGGTCGTTGAAGGTGACGCTCGGGCTAAGTCCCGCTGAACTCTTCAGCGCAAGAGTTGGCCGATTGGCCAGCTCAATGGCTTGAGTGGCTTCGCAGCCATTGCATTGACTGTCGAAGTAGCGGCCGACCCAACCCGACTTGGCCACGCTATTGGGTTCGGCCGAGTGCCAAAAATCGAATGAGGTGAAATGCGATAGGTTCGGATTCGGATATCCGACGCCGTTGATGATGGCCATTTCTCCTGAGTTCCACAAGTCGTGGAACGAGGCGAGATTCGGATGAAGCGCCAGATCTTCGTTTCCGCCTTGAATGTTGGGGCCGGTTCCGATCGGCAGGACGCCTTCCGCCTCGCCAAGCTTGAGGGTGGGCCGGGCTCCCGTGTAGATCGAATTGGAAAAGGGAATGACCGTATTCAGCGCGTCATTACCACCACCCAGCTCCATGATGAGCAGAATGGGGCCTTCCTCGCCTTGAGGCGGAAGGGTTTGGGCTCGGGCGTCCAAGTCGAACAGCGTTTGCTGCAGAAAGGCTGGCAGGGTGAAGGTGGTGGCCGCCCCCCAAGCCGATTTTTTTATGAAGTCTCTGCGTGAAAAATTCGTATTCATTTTCTTATGCTTTCTCTTCTCGAGTTTCGGCTTATTGCATCTGGTATTCGGGCAGGGCCATGATGAGCCGAATCATTTCCTTAATCGCTTCGACTTCGCTCATCTTTTCGGCGATGTGCACATAGCGATCGTAGAGGGTTCGCACTTGGCTTTTACGCAGAGGGATGAGTGGGAGAAAACGCTCGTTGAGCTTTTCAATGAGCAGAGGGAAATTCTCGGGCGATCTCAGTTCGACGGGAGCGATCGCGTCCCAATCGAGATCTGGATTTTGCGCGATTTCCACGATGGCTCCGCCGCTCAAGAATTCGCCGTTCTTGTGGCTCCAGATGCTAGCCATGTTCATGCGGAACACCATGGGTCCTGCCGCTAGCCAGGTATTTCCCTCGCCCTCCGGCTCTGGCCAGCCAGCGATGTTGGGGGGGAAATGCACGTTATAGCCTAGCTGATCGTTGATCGCTTCCAACGAGCGTTCGAGCGGAACGATGGCGTTCACCTGGGAAAGGATGGCCAGCTGGAGATCGGCAGCGTCTTTGATTTGCTTAGCCACGACGCCGTCGTCGTAGAATTCCTCGCTCAGGAAAATGTCGCGGAGTAGTGGACGGATTTCATAGTCGTAGGTGTCTCGAAAGCGAAGGGCTAGCTCTTGAAGGACAGCTTCCTCTGGATTGGGTGAAACGAAATAGCGCCAGAGCTTCCAGCAGAGGTGGCTGGCGCATTGTATGTTGGCGAAAATCACTTCCATCGCGTCGTCGCCGTTGATGATGTCATTGCCTTGGGGCGTTTTGTCGAAGCCAAGGATAGATTTGGGATTAGTGTCCTGCTGGTTTTGATTCTGGTAGGAGGAAGCGGGCGGTTCGCTTGGCGGGGCGAACGAGTTGGGATTGGGGTTCGGCGCGTTGGGGTGCGGGGATTGGTAATTATAAAGCTTTCTTCCAGTAAACGCTTCGGCGGCCGCTCCCACATCGTCTTCCGTATAGCCGCCATCGACACCCATGGTGAAAAGCTCGAGCAGTTCGCGACCGAAGTTCTCATTTATGTTGTTGGCAGTACTCCTGTAGAGGTCGAGGGTGCGAATCATGGCCTCGGACCAAGAGACGTCGTTCACCAGGGTTTTGAAGCTGCCATAACGTCCCGATCCATCGACATCGCCCGCGGCGTGCTGGCGAAGGTTCTCCCAGAAGCGGAAGAAATACATGTGCCTTGTGTACTGGGTGCTGGTTGCCGAATCCACCGCGAAGTGGTCGACGAAAAACTTGGTCAGCTTGCTGGCCAGTGGCTGGCCGCCTTTGAGAAAGTTGAAGTACCATTGAGCGAATGAGCGTCTGCGAGCGCCTTGTCCTCCCCACAGATCGCCGTTCGGATCCGTTTCGCTCAGAGCCCAACCTGGCCATGGGTGGTTTTCCCAGGTCTCGGTCGTTGCGATAAGAGAGTCGACTGCTGCCGCCACGCCTTGGTCTCGGCCAAGTTCGTACAGGGCTTGTCGTTCTTCGGGTGTGCCGCCGTACCCAGCACGATTCAGCAGGTGCGTGGCAAATCTCGGCGACCACTTATCTTGCGATAACGGTGTAAGCATGGTTCTGGGTAGGGTTTCGTTGAGAACTTTTGAGCCGCCGCGATCAGATCAACGGGTAAAGAGCCTATGAAGTTACTACGATCCTGCAATTTTAATCGGATGCAATAATGTTCTCATAAGAGGATTCCGGGTATTTGAATCCGCACGATATTATCTCTCTGTAAGGGAAGATTTACGGAAGTCCTACCCAACAAGGTAGCTCTGCAGGTTTCCGAAATGTAATTATAGAACGATTAAGCCTTGAGTTGCGGTCGAGCTGGATCCGGCCAGTCGATATGGAAGAATTGGCCTCTTGGCTCATCGACACGCTCGTAAGTATGGGCTCCGAAATAATCTCGCTGGGACTGAAGCAAATTAGCGGGCAGTCGCTCGCTGCGATAGCTATCGTAATAGGCCAAAGCGGACATAAAGGTGGGGATGGGAACCCCAGCTTGAGCCGAGGCGGCGACCACTTTTCGCCAATTGTCTTCGCAACGGTCGATTTCGCTTTTGAAGAAGGGGTCGAGAAGGAGATTAGCCAACTCAGGATCGCGTTGATAAGCTTCGTAAATCTTTTGCAGGAATTGCGCCCTGATGATGCAACCGCCTCTCCAGATCATAGAGATTTCCCCAAAATTTAGTTTCCAGTTAAATTCGTCTTGGGCGGCTCTCATGAGCTGGAAGCCTTGAGCGTAAGAACAGATCTTCGAGCAGTAGAGGGCATCGTGAATCGCCTGGATAAATTCATCCTTGTCTCCATCAAATGGTGACATGGTTTTCTCGATTACTTTTGAAGCGGCGACACGCTCCTCTTTAACGGCGCTAATGCAGCGAGCGAATACCGCTTCCGCAATTGATGGAGCGGAAATGCCCATATCGAGGGCATTGACCGAAGTCCATTTTCCAGTGCCCTTTTGACCGGCTGTATCCAAAACAATATCTACAAACGGTTTGCCTGTAACAGGATCATCCTGTTGTAGAATATCGGTTGTTATTTCGATTAGAAATGAATCAAGCACGCCTTGGTTCCATTTTCCGAATACAGCGCTCATTTCCTTGGGCTCCATTTCCAAAAGCTTAGACATGAGAGCATAGCTTTCGCAGATCATCTGCATGTCGCCGTATTCGATGCCGTTGTGAACCATCTTCACGTAGTGCCCTGCTCCGTTTTCTCCGATATAGGTAGTGCAGGTGACGCCGCCCTCAACGGGGTTTCCTGGCGTCGCTCCCTCGATGGGTTTTCCCGTTTCAGCGTCAACCTTAGCAGCGATAGCTTCCCATATTGGCTTAAGTTCGTTCCAGGAAGATTCCTTGCCACCTGGCATAAGCGATGGACCAAAACGAGCCCCTTCTTCTCCACCAGATACACCTGAGCCTACGAACCGAAATCCCTTTTCGTTTAGTTCTTTTTCGCGACGAATCGTGTCCGTCCAAAGCGCGTTGCCGCCATCGATGATAATATCGTCGGGATCCAGTATTGCGGTGAGGCTATCGATGACTGCATCGGTGGCTTTGCCCGCCTGGACAAGGATGATGATTTTGCGTGGCTTCTTAATCGATTCGACGAACTCTTCTAGACTCCTTGCTCCATAAAGCGCGCCTGGCGTATTCGGATTGCGGGCAATAAAATCGTCGGTCTTCGCTACAGTACGATTGTAGACGGAAATGGCGAAGCCGTGGTCGGCTATGTTGAGAGCTAGGTTTTGACCCATGACCGCTAGGCCGATGAGTCCAATATCGGATTGAGATTCAGACATCGCTTCTTGGTTTTAAGAGGCTGGCATATAAGGATTGCTCCAAAGTGCCAGCAAGCGAAATCGCGAAACGTTCTTATGCCAATCCGATGGCTTTCTTTATACGAGAAAGCAAGGGTTAGAAATTTTTTCCTGACACCGATCCTTTAGATGGGAACCAAAACTCCAGCACGTCCATCAGCGGAGAAAGTATCGCTGGTTCGTTACGATTGTATAGCCAGCTGAAAAAGACGATAACGCAAGTTGCGCCGATGATGGGATACATCACCATTTTTGGCAGCGCTTTCAGGCTTTTGAAGACCGAATATGCGAATAAAACGGCAATCGCTCCAACGACCCAGGGGAACCAGGACTCGTTGTAAAGCGGCTGAAGCGACTGGAATAATCTTTCCACGTAATGCATTCTTTCGGACAATACGGCAATTCACCTATCGGTTGGGCTTTGATCGGACTTTAGGTTTGGTTACCAAAATCATCGCTGATAAAGCGACTTCGAAACTTGGGACTCTGAATGCTGATAGCTGTGTTAAGTCCTTTACTGAGAAAGACTTATTTTTTTGTCATTTCAGAGGGGCTGGCTTCCTTTTTCGTTTTTTGGACTTTCGCAGTTAATCCAGCCCGTAACGCCACCCTGGTAGTGCTCTCTTTTCCAGATCGGCACCCTGCTTTTAATCTCATCAATAATAAAGCGGCAGGCCTCGAAAGCCGGGCCTCGGTGGCCTGCGCTGACGCCTACCCAGACGGCGATATCTCCAATTTCCAACGAGCCGACTCGATGACTGCATTCCGCTTTCTCGATGTCGAATCGCTCTAACGCCTCCTGCAAAATGCGAGCGCCCTCCTTTTCCGCCAGGGGTTTGTAGGCTGAATATTCAAGAAGGCTTACCGATTGGCCTTCGTTGTGGTTCCGCGTCCAGCCTTCGAAAGTGACACAGGCCCCAGAGCTTGCCTGCTCTAGTCCCCCTTTGAGCAATACTGGATCGAGCGGTTCTTCAGATATCTTAAACGGCATCCACAACCTCCCATACTAACCTCCTGCAACGGGAGGAATAAAAACGATAACATCCCCATCCTTAATTTCAGCATCCCAATCGGCGAAATCCTCATTCACAGCTACCTTTAAGGACTTTTTTTCGAGACTAAAGTCATGCTCTTCCTTTAGATGATGATACAATTCCGAAGGTGTAGTGGCCTCGGATTCCAATGTCTCTTCGCTCAAGCCGCGTTGCTCCCTTAGCAGAGCGAAGTATTCGATTTTATACTTCATTCTCTATTCCGCTTTGAAGTCGCTCTTGCCCCCTATTTTCTCAACCAAATGGATATCTTCGATCACGATCGCCTTTGAAATCGCCTTGCACATATCGTACAGAGTTAACGCAGCGCCACTAACAGCTGAAAGCGCTTCCATCTCTACGCCTGTTTTTCCATCCGTCGTGACTTCCGAAGAAACGCTGACTCGCTCTTCATCGAATTTCTCAATCCCAACATGGCATTTCGTAAGCGGCAAAGGATGACAAAGCGGTATGAGTTCGCTAGTTTTCTTGGCTGCTTGAATTCCTGCTAGGATAGCTGTGTTAAAGACCGGACCTTTCTTGCTTTGGATTTCGCTACCATCGAATTGCGACATGATCTCTCGACCGAGTTTGACGATGCCTTGCGCTCTAGCTGTTCGTCGCGTCACTTTTTTATCTGTGACGTCAACCATGTGAGGTTGATCGGATTGGTCTAAATGAGAGAAAGAGGACATTTTTAAATCGATGTTCTACGATTTGGAAAGGCCAAATCAATCATCTTGGCTACGATACCCATGGATAGAATTTGAATGTCTGTCCTTTGCTAAAGTGAGTCCTTTCTTTTGGCAGTTCAATAAATCCGTCGGTTTTCGACACGGAAATGAAATCTCCCGAAGTATTGAAAGGAACTGGAGTTGCCTGATAAGCGCCATCGCTGCTGAAATTTGCGAATGCTGGCAGAAACAAGCTTAGGGGAGGGTGAAAGGCTGTTTCTTCTTGTAGCTGGGCATAAGTTTGAGCCTTCGGTGTTCTCGCCAACCACTTATCCAGAGCGGGTAGGACGTAACGATGGAGGCAAGTGAAGCAAGAAACCGGATTTCCAGGCAGGGCAAAAACGGGGAAATCATGGTGCTCTCTCTGAAACGTTCCAAACCATAGCGGTTTTCCCGGTCGTTGGCTGACCCACTGAAATTTGCGATCGACTCCTTGGTTTAAAAGCGTTTCTGGCAGGTAGTCTCTTTTACCTTTAGAAATGCCTCCAGCCAGAATCAGAACGTCTTCGCTCTCTAACAATTTGGATACAGTTGCTTCTATTTCCGAGGGATCATCGTCAAGATGCAGTCTCGTTGTGCTTGTATAGCCTGCGGCGTTGAGAGCAGTCGCCAATGTCAAATCGTTGGAGCGGCGGATCTGGTGCGGTTCAGGAACACTATCAACAGGAACCAATTCGTCACCCGTAGCGATAATGGCAATACGTGGCATCGTCGAGACTTGTACCGTGGCTTTGCCAATCGAAGCGGCTACGGCGATTTCTTTCGGACTTATGGTCACGCCTGCTTTGAGAAGCGTTTCCCCTTTGCTGCAGTCCGAACCGAGTTCGTGAATCCCGTGTCCACTCTCAGCTTGGTCGGGATCAAGAACGGTCGCTTTCCCATTCTCGATCTTTAGGTCCTCGATCTTTACCACACAGTCGGCCTCGTCCGGCAAGGGGGCGCCGGTCATGATTTCGACGCATTGCTCGCGAGAGTCCAACGACAGTCTGGGCGAACCTGCGAGGGCCGTTCCTTGAATGGCAAAGGTTCTGGTTCCTTCCCGAAAGGCCTTGCTAGCGATAGCGATACCATCGAAGGTCGAGCGATTAAAAGGAGGCAAATCCCGATCCGCCTGTAGGTCTTCTCTCAATACATGGCCACTGGCTTGGGCAAGCTCGACTTCCGTTTTTCCCATGGTCCCCATGGAATCCAGAATGATTTTTTCAGCCTCTTCTACCGATATCACAGCTATTGGCTATTCCATCAGTCTTTCGACTTCAAGGGGTGAATTAGTCTTTCTTTTGAAAAAAGCTTTTCTGATTCTTCACCAGGCTCTTTAACTTTTCCCATAGCCCATGGCAGCCTTCACTTACATTTCGGGTCCGGATGACTTCCTTGTTTCGCGTTTAGCGAATCAGCATTGGAATCGTCTTTGCGAAGGCGTTGAGGATGACTTTTCCAAAGAAATCATTAGTGGCCATGCTGGAAAGGTGGAGGATGTGGAGCGGGCGGTGAACTCCTTTCGCGACGCCTCCCAAACTATCGGCCTTTTTGGCGGTCGTCGTGTGGTCTGGCTAAAGGGGGTAAACTTTCTGGCGGATAATCCGACGGGGCGGGCTGAGGCGACTCAAACGTTCTGCCAGGATTTGCAGGAACTGCTTTCCACTATCGATCCCAACGAAGTGGGTGTGTTGATAACCGCTTCCCCCGTCGATCGTCGGAAGCGCTTTCCCAAATGGCTCGAGAAAGAAAGCGATTATTTTCCCGCAGGCGGGATGGATGCCAAGGGAAAGGGTATTGAGACTTTGGTTGCAGTTTTGAAAGAGGAATGCGCCTCGCTCGAAGTGGTCATGGGTCAGGAGGCGACGGATCTTCTGATCAACAAGGTTAACGGAAACTCGCGACTCCTTATCGAGGAAACGAGAAAAATGGCTACTTACTTAGGTGAGCCAGGCGCTGAGATAACCGCCAAGCTGGTCGAAGAGCTGGTGCCGAATTTTGGCGACGGAGATTTCTTCGAAGCGGCCGAAGCCTTCTTCTCTCGGGATTTGAATTGGACCATCGATGCTTTACGCAGACATTTCTTCGCGGGGAATGACGCTCGGCCGATCATTGCTTCGCTGCAGAATCGCAACCGGCTACTCATCCAACTCAAAGCTCTCGTCGACGGTGGCGAAATCCAAGCTGGTCCGCGAGGTATCGCCAAAGGATCTTTTGAAGCCGCTGCTGCGAAATATGCAGACTACTACGATGGCCTTGAGGAGAAAAGCGGATTTAATGTCTTTACACAGAATCTGTGGTACATGGGCAAGTTGATGGGAACTGCCAAACTCCCCTCATTGAAGCGTCTTATCGACCACCAGCTTGAATTTATCCGAGCTTTCGAGGAGATAATCGAACGGTCTGACGAACAGGAGGAAATTCTGCGCAACATGGCCATCCGCTGTCTTGTCGGTGACTAGACTGGAGGTGGTTTTCCATTGCCTTTAGGAGCCTGCCTCTCAATGACTGAACTCATATCATGAGGATTTGCCTCTTCACAGATAGCTTTCTCCCATACATTTCGGGCGTAACGTCAGCCGTTTTTAATCAAGCAAACGAGCTGGCTCGACGGGGTCATGAAGTGAGCATTTTTCACCCGCGTCCTCATAGCGCTGATTCGTTTTCATCGGTTCCTGGCTTGGACCCCAGCGTTAGTTGTTTTGGACTGCCCTTTTCCGTTCCCACTCCCAAAATCCCCAAACTCCGCTTTTCGGTACCGCTTTTCCTTTTCACTTACCGACGGTTGCGTAAAGCCCCGCCCGATCTGATCCATGTTCACACTGAGTTCGGTTGCGGACTGGAGGGGATGCTTCTCGGTCGTTGGAAAAAGGTGCCGGTCATTGGGACTTTCCACACTTTCTTTGCTGAACCGGACTATCTGAAGCAGTTTCACATTCCGAACTTCGCTTTCACGCGAAAGGCTATGTGGAAGTATTCGGTCACTTTTTTCAATCGATGCAGCCATATTGTCAGCCCTTCCAAGTCCGTGAAGGAGCACCTTCAGGAACGCGGGCTTTCTACTGAAGCCACATTGCTTTCCAATGGCATCGAAGAAATCGATTTTCGCCCAAGGGAAGAGATTGCCGCTTTCCGGCGATCTTTGGGAATCGACGACTTCGCCTTTATCTATGTTGGAAGAATTTCTCCCGAGAAGTCGCTCAGCATTGTCCTTAAAGCTTTCAAGCAAGTTCTTGAGGTTAATCCCAAGGCTAAATTGGTGATTGTGGGAGCAGGACCTTCCGACAAGCAGATTGATCGCGATTTGGCTGAGCTGGGAATTGCCAATTCCGTCGTTCGCACTGGAAGGATTGAGCGCAATACGCTCATGAAGGAAAACTATCCCTTGCTGGGAGACGTTTTCGTGACTGCCAGTAAGACGGAGAATCAGCCGGTCAGCCTCCTGGAAGCGATGGCCTTTGGTTTACCGATGGTTGGGCCGCGGGCAAAGGGAATCCCAGAGCTGGTTCGCAACGGTGAAGATGGACTCATCTTCGAACCGGACGACGTTTATGGCATGTCGAGCGCCATGATAAGATTGATGACGGATTCTCAGCTTAGGAAATCTATGAGTCAGGCCGCTCTGGATCACGCGGCTACGCATAGCATGTCCAAGATTGGCGACCGACTCGAGTCTATCTACGAGGAAGCCCTTGCTCGCTAAGGTTTCACACGTAGCCCAACAACTTTCGAACACGAGCTACTTCCGGGATTTTTTCAACTCTGTCCAAGATTCGTAGCGCGTCCTTGGATACTTCTTTGGGAGGTTGAACTTTCAGACTTTGGATCTTGTCGCCGCCATCGTCGGTACCCCATTTCCATTCGTAGTTCCCAGGTCTTGGATACGCGTCTACGCCTTCGGTTTGGCTTGAGCCTAGAAATGAGAAAATCCGAGCTGTGTGTTCTACAGGATCTTTGACCAAATCCTCATAGCGTATCCAGAAATTGGACGGGTCGGAAACGGGAAAACGATCGTGGAGGAGGTCGTAGACTTTGGCCCAATAACGTTTAGCTATCCAGGAATCCATCCATCCAGCTCCGATTGGAGCGAGTTGGCGCAGGACCATTTTGCGCAGCGAAAGGCCATTTGTGTGAACGTCCCTCGCCAGGATAATGTTCTTAACATTTCTGATTTCCGGCAAAATGGGATAGCGTTTCGTTTCGTTAAACCAAGCAGGTCGCTTCAATGCGATAATCTGACTTTTATCCAGGGCGGCAATTTCCGTTTCAGCTGTGCCTGACCGAAATTTCTGGAAGTCGATCTCCGGTAGATTTGAAATGTCTGGCGCCGCAGCCAGTAGCGCTTTGAGCAGAGTAGATCCGGACCGCATGGTTGAAAGAATAAGGGCTACTTGTTTCTTTTCTGCGGTCACTTCGACTGTCGATTTATCGTCCATTGATTGGATGCTCATGCATGGCAAGCGCGACCAGAGTCACAATAAGAAAATGAAAGCGATTCCCTCAAGAGAGGCTTTCGCTTGTAACGCAACACGTTAGCTTGGCGAAAAGGCTTTTCTTCAGGATATCACCTGTCAGATATTTTTTGGACACTCTCTTTAAAGCTATGCCGCGAAAAAAGAAGGAAACCATCCCGAATGTTTTAGCCGACCGCTACGCTTCTGCGGAGATCAAATCCATTTGGTCGCCGGAAGGGCGCATCCTCATCGAGCGCGACTACTGGATTGCGGTGATGAAGGCTCAACGCTCGCTTGGTCTGAAGATTCCTGCCAAAGCGATCAGGGCTTATGAAGCGGTCAAAAACAGGATCGACCTCGCTTCCATCGATCGTCGCGAACGCGTTTCCTTGCACGACGTAAAGGCGCGTATCGAGGAGTTCTCCGGTTTGGCTGGATACGAATTCGTCCATGTTGGAATGACGAGCCGGGACTTAACGGAAAATGTGGAGCAGCTGCAAACGCTGCGTTCTTTGGAAATCGTTCGCCTAAAGGCTATCGCCTGCCTCAATTCCTTAGCCAAGCGATCCAAAGAGTATCGTAATCTAATGATAACGGGGCGGACCCACAACGTACCCGCTCAAGCTACGACTTTTGGCAAGCGTTTGGCCATGTCGGGTCAGGAGCTTCTAATCGCCATCGACCGACTCGACGATCTGGTCGAACGCTACCCTGCTCGAGGGCTTAAAGGGGCGGTGGGTACGCAAGTCGATCAGCAAACGCTTTTCGATGGCGATGCGACAAAGGTCGCTAAGCTCGAAGCAGCCATCATTGAGCATCTAGGATTTAAACGGGCGATGGGCAATGTCGGGCAAGTCTATCCACGTAGCCTAGATCTGGATACAATTGGAGCTTTGGCTCAAATCTCGGCGGCTGCTTCGAGTTTCTCCACTACAGTTCGCCTGATGGCTGGACAAGGGCTCATGACGGAAGGATTTCGCAAGGGACAGGTTGGTTCTTCCGTGATGCCGCACAAAGTGAATTGTCGGAACAGCGAACGTATCCATGGATTTGATGTTATCCTGAAAGGATACTTAACTATGGCTGGTGGCTTGGCAGGAGATCAATGGAATGAAGGCGATGTATCCTGTTCTGTGGTACGACGCGTCATGCTGCCGGATGCCTTCTACGCGATCGATGGTTCGCTTGAAGCGTCTCATACAGTAATTCTGCAAATGCAGCCCTTCGAAGAGGCGATTGCTGCGGAAAACGCCACTCAATTGCCATTCTTGGCTACCACGACTATTCTAATGGAGTCGGTAAAAGCTGGGGCAGGACGTGAAACGGCCCACCAGGCAATCAAGGAAAACGCCCTTGCCGCGAGCAAAGCTATCCGCGAAGGCCACCCTGAAAAAGCGAATCTATTGGAAATGCTTGGCGAGGATGAGCGGATTCCGCTCACGTTGTCTAAATTGCGTCAGATCATTTCGAGCTCGCGACGCTTCATCGGCCAAGCTCCCAAGCAGGTGGACCAATTTGTTCGCGAAACGGGCAAGTGGACCAAGCGTTTTCCTAAGGCTCTGGGAATCAAGCCGGGGAAGATGATCTAAAAAAGGTAGGAGCGGGTTTATCCCGCGATAATTTCTGTGCCGAACATCGCGGGATAAACCCGCTCCTACATTGCTTAGAGCCTCTCAACCCTTTCTCGCGCTAACGATGGCGTAGATGGGATATTTGATCAGGACTCCCTTGGAATCGTCCGGGCTTTCGAGCTGAAAAGTGACACGGGCGCTTTGATCTAGCGACTTGGGTGTTACCTTCAAAGCGTATTTCTTTTTTGGCTCCAATTCCACGACTTCAAAGTCGAATACGTCCGTCCCATTTCCTCTCAATGCTTTGGCAGAAGTAATCTGCATGGGGATCTTTTCGTGCAGCTCTACAACGCATTCGATGGTTTTGGCTGCGTCGTCGCCTCTCCAGATCATGGTCCGGCTCGTCTTGAAACTTATCGCCTGCGGTATATCGACGGTCAGGGTCAGGTCGTAAGGACCTCGTCGATCCGCCTCATCGGTGTAAACTTGGATGTGCTTTATCTGATGGCCCACGCGCTGGCCGATATTGAAAGTCGCTTTGATCTCGCCTGACTCGCCTGATTCGTAGCGATCCTTTTCCAAGGTTGGAACGGTGCAGCCGCAAGAGGCTTGAACCTTGCTGATGACGACGGCTTGGCCGCTTTTATTGGTAAAGCTATAAACCGCTTCGACCTTCTCCTGTCCCAACTCCGCTTCGAAAGTTTGTTTGAAGGTCTTCCATTCTAGACCTTCCGCATTCAGATTTAGGGGAAGGCAACTTGCTAAAATGGCGAGTCCCCAACGTGGGATGTGATGGTATTTTCTCCTCATTGTCCTTTGAATTGAATTCCCTGATTTAACCACAACGGTCTCAGCTTACCTCAAGCTTAGCAATGAGCAAGACCTTTACTTGTCGGGAAAGTTTCTGGTTACGCCTCGATAAACTCCTTGCTCGTTGAGAAACTTCGGATTGGTATCGCCGCCATGTCTTCTTTTTCCAGACCGGACGGCCGTGCTTGCGACGAGTTGCGAGCCATCTCATTCGAGCCTGATTTCGCTCCTCATGCTACGGGTTCCGTTCTTGTGAGCTTTGGCAACACGAAGGTAATTTGCGGAGCGACCTTGGAGAATAAGGTGCCTGGCTGGATGCGGGCTCAGAATGTCGAGGGAGGTTGGCTGACAGCCGAGTATTCAATGCTTCCCTACAGCACACACGACCGTAAGCAGCGTGATTCCTCAAAGGGGCGGCTTGATGGGCGTTCGGTGGAAATTCAGCGTCTGATCGGCCGTTCTCTACGTGCTGTTTTGGATCTTAAGAAATTGCCAGGTCACACTCTATGGGTTGATTGCGATGTGCTGCAGGCTGATGGCGGAACACGCACGGCTTCGATCACGGGAGCCTTTCTTGCTGCTCGCCTTGCCGTGCAAAAGTTGATTGACGAGGAAAAGCTCAAAGAAAATCCCTTTCGCGATTCGGTTGCTGCCATCAGTGTGGGCATTTTCGAAGAGAATGCTGTATTGGATTTACCATACATTGAGGATCGGGACGCTAGCGTCGACTTTAATGTCGTGATGACAGGCCAGGGCGAATACGTGGAGATCCAAGGTACCGGAGAAGAAGCTACGTTTACCGAAGATCAATTAGCTCAGCTTATGACTTTGGCGAAGAAGGGACTTAAGGAAATTTCCGCCATGCAAGCCGCCTTTCTCTCCCAGAGCCTGCTGGCCAATATCGGTGGCTAAAAAGCGAATCCGGTACTTCTCAAGGAAACGCTTTGCTTTTTGTTAGAAAGGCTTCTTATTACCTGCCCTTTCTCTAATAGAGGCCATTCATGAACATTCACGAGTATCAGGCAAAACAGCTTTTCGAAAAATTCGGCATACCCTGCCCCAAAGGAGCAGCCACCAGTTCGGCTGAAGAATTTAGTTCCTGCATCGACAGCTTAGGCGAAGGATTGATCGTCGTTAAGTCTCAAATCCATGCAGGTGGACGCGGTAAGGGGACCTTTACAGATGGTTTTCAGGGCGGCGTTAAGCTGGCGAAGACCAAAGGAGAGGCCATCGATTTCGCCAACAAGATGCTCGGCAATACATTGGTTACTGTTCAAACGGGTCCAGCCGGCCGAGAAGTGCAGACCGTCTACTTTACCGAAGGGGCGGATATCGAGAAGGAATACTATCTCGCTATTCTCATGGATCGCGCCACATCCAAGCCGGTCGTGGTGGCTTCAACTGAAGGCGGGGTTGATATCGAAACCGTTGCCGAAGAAACGCCCGAGAAGATTTTCAAAGCCTTCGTTGATCCGGCTATGGGAATGCAAGCCCATCAAGCTCGTAAGATCGCCTTCTCTCTTGGCTTCGAAGGAAAGCAGGCTGGAGCCTGCGCCAAACTGATTTTCAATCTCTATAAGATGTTTTGGGAGACCGACGCTTCGATGGTGGAGATTAATCCACTGATCAGCACGCCAGATGGTGGAGTCATGGCTCTGGATGCCAAGGTCGGTTTTGACGACAACGCTTTGTATCGGCATAAGGATATCGTCGAATTTCGCGATTTGAACGAGGAAGACGATAAGGAGATCGAAGCCTCGAAGTTTGATCTCAACTACATCGCGCTCGATGGAAATATTGCCTGTCTTGTTAATGGAGCAGGTCTTGCCATGGCGACCATGGATATCATCAAGCACTTTGGAGGAGAGCCTGCCAACTTCCTCGATGTGGGCGGTGGAGCGACGGCTGAGCAAGTCACTGCTGCTTTTAAAATTATCCTGAGTGACGAAAATGTGGAAGGTATCCTGGTAAATATTTTTGGCGGGATCATGCAGTGCGATATCATTGCGGAAGGCGTCATTGCCGCTGCCAAAGCAGTCAGCTTGGATAAGCCGCTAGTTGTGCGGCTCGAAGGAACGAATGTCGATAAGGGCAAACAGTTGCTAGCGGAAAGCGGTATCGAAATCACCTCGGCGGACAGCTTGGCGGATGCTGCTGAAAAGATTGTGGAAATCGTAAAGGCTCAATAGAGGCGTACTAAGGAATTTGATACAATGAGCGTACTTGTAAATAAAGACACACGCGTCGTCTTCACTGGCATTACCGGCAAATCGGGCGGGTTTCACGCCAAGCTCTGCATGGAGTATGGGACTAAAGTGGTCGCTGGTGTTACTCCGGGTAAAGGTGGACAGAAATTTGAAGACGCAGTGCCCGTCTTCAACACGGTTGCAGATGCTGTTGAAAACGAAGGAGCCAATGCCGCTTGTGTTTTCGTTCCACCTCCATTCGCAGCGGATTCAATCCTGGAATGTCTGGACGCTGGTGTTGAGCTGATCATCGCTATAACGGAAGGCATTCCCGTTCGGGATATGGCTTTGGTGAAAAAGCGTTTGCTAGAGACCGATTCTCGCTTGGTCGGCCCGAACTGCCCGGGCGTAATCACTCCTGATCAGTGCAAGATCGGCATCATGCCCGGCTATATCCATAAACCGGGTACAGTCGGTATCGTTTCTCGCTCCGGCACATTAACCTACGAAGCTGTTTGGCAGGTTACCTGCGCGGGTCTCGGTCAATCAACTTGTGTTGGCATTGGAGGCGACCCCATCAATGGCACTAGCCACACCGATGTTATAAAGCTTTTTAATGAAGATCCGGATACGGAAGCCATTATTATGATCGGAGAGATTGGCGGCGATGCGGAAGAGCAGGCGGCTGCTTATATCAAAGAGCATGTCAATAAGCCGGTCGCCGGATTTATTGCTGGAACCACGGCTCCTCCAGGTCGTCGCATGGGTCATGCTGGAGCGATTGTATCCGGCGGAAGCGGAACGGCCGAAGCCAAGATTGCAGCAATGATGGATGCGGGTATTGTTGTTGCGGATACGCCCTCCGACATGGGCCAAGCTCTTCTTCGAGCCTGGGGCAAGGCTTAGCTTGTCAGTTTTCGTTGGAGATAATATCAGTCTCTCCAAAGATTTATGCCATCGATGTATTTAAAATGAGCATCGAATGATATAAGAATCGAACCACTCTCGATACTTGCGCATGCGATCCAAATATCATTGATTGGGATTGGCTTCCCTTTCCTCTTTAGGCGATCTTTGATTTTCCCAAATAGGTATGCCGTTTCGACTGTCGGAAGCCAAAATTGTACTGTTGGTTTCGATAAAAAACTGCCTAACTCTTTCTGGTTTCTTCTGAATTGTCGCCCGCCTCTGAAACCATAGTTCAATTCGCCTATGACAAATAGTGGCATGTATACGATAGCTGCTTTTGCTAATTGATCCAGGACCCTTCCATCGCCACGCATGTATGCGCTATAGGCATTGGTATCGAGGACGATGGTACCCATCTATCTCTGCCAGTCGGCTTGATTAAATTGGTCTAGTTCTTTGATGCTCTGATTGAAAGCCTCTGCCTCTTCTTTGGTCCATGAACCAAACAGGTCGTCAAAGTCCTTCTTATGGTCGATCGGTGTTTCCTGAGACAAGCCTAAGGAGGATCTTAGCAAGCTCTTTATCGTCTTGTTCAGCGAGGTTCGATTTCGTTTGGCGCGCTGCATAATCGCCCGTTCGAGGTCATCCTCAAGCTTATGGATAGTAATCGACTTCATGGTTCAATTATTGTCGATATTTTGAACCACGTCAAGTTTGATGACTTGTCTATCTTGGAAATACATTGTCAGCCAAGACTAAAACACCCTCCCCCGAAGGAGAGGGCGCCGTGCTTCATTTGCAGTCAATGAACCTATCTATTCGCTCAGGATGAAGAAACAAGTCCTTGAAATTTATCCTTGTTGCCGATGATCACCAATGCAGTGAGGACCAGGAAAATGGCGGCTCCTGCTATGTTTGCCGGATCCAGGGTGAGGTGAAACATGAAGGCGTTGAACGCGATAGGAGCGAGTAAAACGGCAGCGAGACCAACTGCCTTGTTTAGAATGAGCATCACTGCTCCGGCTAGATATATGATGCCCATGGTCTTGAGTATATAAGAGCCGCCGATCACATTCATGTAGTCCGCGGCGAATCCATCGAGAGGCGGAAACGTCATGAACCCGATGAATTTGTTTAGCCCGAATATGACGAGCATGAGTGCCAGGAGGTATTGCGCGACTGTCGTTACTTTTTGCATGGTATTATTTTATTTAGGTTGGGGATTTTTAGGGTTTTCGTTTTAAGAGGACGAAGACCGAAAGGGCTTGATTGATGAAAACAAGCTACTTGCCAGGAGCTAGTCTACTATCGAGTCCTCATTCTTTTCAATAAGAACGTTGTATATAAAAATCAGCCTGCCTGAGTCTCGATCGAGGAAGTCCTCGCACCCTTGCTGTGGCTTTTGAATACGAACTTTACGAGAAGGCCCCTTTTCGGAGCGAGGATCCAAACAAGGGTGAAAATAATCCCAGCGACGACTGTCATTCCTCCCGCGATCGAAGCGTCCAGCCAAGTCGCTAGATGAAATCCGAGCAGCCCGTATAGTCCGGAAAAACCAGCCGACAGCCACAGAATCCGAGGCAATCGATCCGTCAGAAGCATACTCGTAGCTCCAGGAAAGATGAGCATTGCGATGACGAGTATGACGCCTACCGATTCGAAAGAACTTACGATCACGACCGAAAGGAAAAGCGTTAGTCCGTATTGGTAGCGGCCGGGATTTATACCCAGCGAGGCTGCCAAACCAGCGTCAAAGGATGTCACCAGAAGTTCCTTATAAAAGGTTAGCAGCAATCCTAGAGCGATCAGTCCTATCACAGCCATGCGAATCACGGGCAAAGGTCCGATTTCATGGCCTCCCAATACGATTCGGTCTTCGAGCGGAATCCATCCTATCTCGCCATACAGAACGCATTCCGCATCAAGGTCTACGGTGTCTGCGTATGCGGAAATCAATACAACGCCTATGGCGAAGAGACTGGAGAAAACGATCCCAATCGCAGCGTCTGGCTTAATGCGTGAAGATTGCCGGATGGCCTCGATCAGAGCTACCGTCACGACTCCGGCTGCAATGGCTCCGATCATCATCGGCAGCGTATCGCGTGAATTCGTCAGTAGAAAGGCTAGCGTGATGCCAGGAAGCAGACTGTGGCTAATGGCGTCGCCCACCAAAGCCATGCGACGCAGGATGATAAAACAGCCAATCAGCCCGCAGGTAGCGGCTACGAGAAACCCCATGGTTACGATCCAGATCGTGCTGTCGAAATACAAGCTCCACGGCTCGATAATCGCGTTCTGGAAACTGAATGCTGGTAAAAACTGATCACGCATGATGCTAAACTAGATCCTCTCAGACCGTCACCTGTTCTCGACTCGGGATAAGTCGTCCATGAGGGTCCGTAATGGGATTCTGGAGACGTTCTTCAATTCGTTTGACGATGTGTTCGCCAAGCAGGTGCTCGATTTCCTCTGCGTCGTCATGGACGTGATCCACGCGATAGTGAGCGGCATTCGTCAAATAGAGCTCCCATAGTCGATGATTGCGTACGATTTCGCAGGCCCGCAGCCAACCGGAGCTGGTTAGCTTGAATCTTCCTTGGGCGCTCATCTCCAAAGGAGAATCCTTGCTCTGCCTGCTTGCCATACCTGCTTTGGCTAGATTGGCTACTTCCCTTTCGGTTTGCCTTAAACTGATGTTCCGTTCCCGACTCAGCTCGTTAAGCTCGAAAACCCTGCGCTCGAAGTCGCTGCGTTCACATAAATGGAATATCGCTTTAAGCGTATTCTCCAAAGCGATACGCTTTCGTTGCTTGCGACGCCTTAGAGCCTTGGGCAGAATCCCGTGACGTGGGCCCAAATAAATCGCGAGGAGAAAAATGAAAGTGGCTCCCAATACGATAAAAGGTCCTGTAGGCAAGTCATTGGACAAATAGGAGATGAAAGCTCCCAACACTCCTGACAGCATGCCGAATGTCGCTGCAAGAATAAGCATCCAGTGCATCCTATCTGTTAGCAGAAAGGCGGCGGCGGCAGGGGTTATCAGCAAAGCGGATACAAGAACAACGCCTACGGCTTGCAAGGAAACGACTACGGCAAAAGCTAGCAGGGCCATTAATGCGTAGTGCAAGACTTTTGCGGGCATGCCGGAACCTTTAGCGAATCCGGCGTCAAAGCTTATCGTAAGAAACTCCTTATAGAAAAAGAGCAGGATCGCTATCGTAATGATCGAGATGATGGCGAGAAGCTGGATATCGCCTTCATTGAAAGCGGATGCCTGGCCGAAGAAAAACTTGTCGAGACCGGACTTGTTGCCCATCGCCATGTTTTGGATCATGGTTGTCATCGTGATCCCCAGGCCGTAGAACCCGGCGAGCACCATTCCCATGGCGCTGTCTTCTTTTAGGTGGGTAGTGCTTCTGATCCATCCTACGAGCGCGACACCTAGGATTCCCGCAGCTGTGGCCCCGATGAAAATGGCCCAAGGGTCTTTTGACGCGTTCCAGAGGAATCCAGCCGCAACACCAGGCAGTACGGCGTGCGATAACGTATCGCCTAGTAGTGATAGTTTTCTTACGACTAGAAAGCTACCGAGGATACCGCAGCAAAGCCCAATCAGTGTTGTACCCACAACAGCCATACGAACTGAGGGTTGCTGCATCGTCCAAAATTCGATAGCCTGCTCCTGCCAATTGGTATCGGTTAGTTCGCCGATTTTCGCGGCTTGCGACAGAGAACATAGGATCAGAAAACCACAGATCGCCAGGAGGTTTCTGGCCTTCCTATTCTGAAATATTCTCATGGGTATCCCCTTCGAGCTTCTTTTGAGCTCGGCTTAGAGCGACTTCGGATAGGATGCTAAGGCGGCCCCCGTAAGCTGTCTGAAGATTCTCGAATGTGAAAACATCTTTGGTAAGACCAAAAGCGACTACACGCATATTCAAAAGCAGGATACGATCAAAGTAGTCGGGAGCCGTTGTCAGATCGTGATGCACCACGATCAGAGTCTTGCCTTGATTTTGCAGATCCCGAAGAATTTCGATTATGGCAGCCTCTGTGGCTGCGTCGACACCTGCGAAAGGTTCGTCCATCAGGTAAAGATCGCTTTCCTGGGCCAAGGCTCGAGCAAGAAAGACGCGTTGTTGCTGACCGCCTGATAGATTGGAAATCTGACGCGTTGCATAGGGGTGCATCTTCACTTTTTCCAAGCAGGCCATAGCGATCTCCTTGTCTATTTTGCTGGGTCTTCTTAGTGGACCCAGTCTGCCGTAGCGCCCCATCAGAACGACATCCAGGGCGTTGACCGGGAAATCCCAATCTACCGATTCGCGTTGCGGTACGTAGCCCACGCGGGTTACTGACTTTTTGAACGGCTTGCCGAAAACCTGTATCCAGCCACTGGCCACCGGAAGCAGATCCATAATGGCCCTGATGAGAGTGGATTTCCCGGCTCCATTTGGTCCGACGACGCCGACCATTGATCCCTGCGGCACCTCCAGATCGATACCGTAGAGAACGGGTCGCTTGCTATAAGCGACTGTTAAGTCGTGTATTTCCAAAGGAACAAAGACTTTGGATGACTGGCCTGTGGATATAACGGGAGTAGCCATTTCTTCTCCTATTTAAGGGCTTCGACAATCGTTACCAAGTTGTGTTTAAACATGCCTTTGTAGGTCCCCACGTCAAATGAAGACCCGTCTGGAGCGGATTCCAGGTGTCCCTTTAATCCCATGGCGTCAGAGAACAGTTCGCCTCCAATTCTGGTTCCCGAGTCTTTGCTTATCCTTTGTATGGTTGCTGGGGATACACTTGACTCTACAAAAATAGCCTTGATTTCCTTTTCCTTTATGAATTCGGAGATTTTCACTATATCTGCTAGTCCGGCTTCACTCATGGTTGATATGCCCTGTACGCCGACCACCTGGAAGCCGAAGGCTTGACCAAAATAATTATAAGCATCGTGGCTTGTAACCAAAATCCGTTTATCTTCTGGGATCTGATTCACGTAGGCTTCACCCCATTCTCGTAAAGCTTCGTATTCGGATTTCACTTTCAATCCTCGTTGTTCATAAGCTTCGGCATTTGCGGGATCGGCTTCACTCATAGCTTCCACTACTGTATCCACGCAATAACTCCATAAGTTTGGATCAAACCATACGTGCGGATCGTAATGCCCCGCGAATTCTTCTGGCTCCAGCAGTTCGGATTCCGGGACGCCTTCCGTCACGGCGTAGACCAATTTTCCACGTCGTCCCAATCGCACCAGTAAATCCGCCATCCTTCCCTCCAGATGCAGACCATTATAAAGAATCAAATCGGCCGATTGCAGCGTGTTAACATCTCCTGCCGTCGCCTTGTACAAATGGGGATCGACTCCGGGTCCCATCAGGCCGTGAACCTCGCCATTTTCTCCAACAACCGCTGCGGCTAAATCGGCGACCATGGTTGTTGTAGCAGCCACTTTAAGCGTTTTCCGAGATGGTTGCGGCTCGCTTCCGCAACCAAGAAAAAGCGTTAGGCAAGCAAAGACAAACACTGGCCATGTTAACATGGTGGATTGTTTTAAAACGTTCTTCATTCTTAACTGCAAATTGCTTTACGATTTGGATTCAAAGTTATCTCAGCGTTGTTCATCCTGCTTGTTACGGGTGTGATCTAAGGCTTTTTTGATTCCTTCGGCGTAGGCTTGAGGAGAGGATTGAAGATAGCTATGGCGCCATATTTCTTTGTTCGCAATGGGGTCGTACAGAATGACGGTTGGCAAAGCTTCGACTTTCCATGCGGCCTTAAGGAGATCATTCTTCCTTTGCTGACGGGGTGGGAGTTTCCTTCGCTGCGGAAAGTCGACTCGTACCGAAATGGTTGTTGAGGACGCATGCGACTCGAATGCGTCTCTTTCGAATACTTCGTTTTCCATTTTTTGGCACCAGACGCACCAGTCAGACCCAGTGAAGACGAGTAGGAGGGCTTTCTCTTCTGCGATGGCTTGCGTTTTGGCTAGCTGAAAGTCCTCCAGCCAAAAACCTTGGGCAGGCTCTTTTCCTGCTGAGTCATACTGACTTAGGCTAGCCAAAAAAAGTAAGCCAGCCGCTATTTTTCCGCAAATGCCTACCATGAGAAATGGGCCTTCGTTATGATGCTGCGGGGAAAGCGCGGTCCGTAAAAATAGGTCGTGTCGCGATTGGGGCCGGAGGTCAGATCCTTCTGTCGTTCATCGAATAGATTCTTGATTCCAATAGTAACATCGAAATGCAGATCCGTATTCGCAATTTCGATATCCATGTGCTTTACTAGCGTTAAATCGACGACCAGAAAAGAATCTGTATCCCTATTCAGAATACCTTCAACTTCTTGAGCGGCGATCATTGGACCAGTGTAGAGTAGGCCTAAAAAGAAGTCGAATAGCTCGTCGTTGTCGTAGCTGAGCTGGGCTACGCCCGTCCAGCGCGGAGATTCCAGGTAGCGGCTTTCGAAAATGCCAGGGAGGACCTGTTGGGCTTCTTTGAACCTAGCGTCTACGTATGTCGTCCCGATTTCGCTTCGCCATCTGTCGGAAAACTGGTAGCCGACGTTGGCTTCAAAACCGCTTACTTTCGATCCGCCCGCGTTCATCCTTTGCTTGTAGCGAGAGCCATCGGAATCGATGAGGACGAGGTCGGAGACATGAAACGTATCCTTAATATCTGTAGAAAAAAGCTCCACGTCGGCCTGCAGTCGGCTACTGAAAGCGCTTGGAGTCCAGATGAATCCCGCTGCGTAGGAAGTCGAGGTTTCTTCTTTTAAATCGGGAGCGTTGCGAGTGCGCGTAGGATCGTCGAGAATCTCGATGTGAAAATCTTCATCGAAAACTTCGGGAGCTCTGAATCCTGTCGCGATAGACCCGCGCCAAGTCCAGTCTTCGTTACTCGTGTAACGGGCAGCTAGGCGAGGGGAGAGGATCCACTCCTGGAGCTTCGAGTGTTTGTCGGCCCGCAGACCTCCTATGATGGTTAGGTTTTGAGCTGGCATCCATTCGTCTTGAACGAAAAGTCCCGCATTCGTGTAGCTGTCGTCGGCGATTGGATCTTCCCCCAGCCCAGAGGCCAGCGATCCATCGCTTCTCAGGGAACGCCCGAGATCGTCACGCTTTTCGTCGAAAACCTCGTCGATTTGGTATTGAGCGCCCCATGACAAATAGTGATCGTCTGTCTGCCAGGAAAAAAGGGAATCGAGATAATAGCGCATGGTATCCGAATATCCATACAGCAATCTAGAGTCCTCTTGCGCGGCACTATAGGCTATGGGATCGTGCCCTTCCTGGCCTGGCAGTGGCGTGTCGCCGACGCCCCCATAATAGCTGTCGCGATCCACATAGGAAAACGAAGCTCCAAGGCGATAGGTGAGCCCGGATCCGTTTCCTTCCTCCCAGACCAAACCTCCCCGATGCCAATTATGTTCAAGCTGTTCGGTGATCTGCGATTCGTGTGGAAGTAGCTCGAAACTGTCCCCGCCTCTGCGTTTTTCCCAACTATAGGAGTAGTTGAAGCTTAGCTTGGCGCTTTCTGTTGGATAGGTCCAGGCATTCATTCCTAGCGTATAAAACTCCTTATCAGTGATTTCGGAAAAGCCATCGTCGTTTAGATCCACTGAGTCGTTATCGTTGTATTGACCGTACAATGACACTGCCATATCGTCATGCTCGTTTGACCAATTGTAGACGCCTACCGTGCTGAAGAATGGATTGCCGTCCACGCTTTCATAGGAGACATCGTACTTGCCTCCTGTTTTGACCGGCTCCTTCGGTAGAATATTGATGACGCCTGCTACGGCTCCAGGTCCATACAGCGACGAGGCGCCTCCTTTGACAACCTCGATGCGTTCGATGAATGCCGTAGGGATTTGCTCGATACCGTACACGGAGGCAAGGCCTGAAAAGAGAGGCTGACTATCGAACAGCAGTTGATTATACCCGTGCCCCAAACCTAGCATCTTGATTTCCGCAGTGCCGCAGTTCTGGCAATTGGCTTCGCTTCGAACGCCTGGCAAATACTCAATGGCGGCTCCAAGATCGCGTACTCCTGCTGAAGCAAACAAATCGGTTGATAGGACTTCGGTGCGTATGGGAACTTCCTTGGCTAGACGTTGAGTCCGCGTTGCTGTGGAAACCACATTTAAAGCTTCGAGCTCATAAGCCTCGCTTGGTCCATCGGATTTAGGGCCTGATTGGCTGTGCGCTGTTCCTGTGAGCATGGAAAGAGCTAAGACTATCCAGGTTCCAAAGCCTAAATTTTGACATACCTCAATTTTCATTTTGATTAATCAAAATGATGCTGGGGAGACTCCTGTCAATCGAAAAGGTGTCCTCTAGCTTCGCTGACGAACGACCTCGAAAAGCGTGACAAGGGTGGCCATAGCCACATTTAGCGAATCGGCTTGGCCAGCCATGGGAATCTTCACCCTGAAATCGCTATTTCTCAGCCATGTTTCTGAAAGCCCGAATTGCTCGCTTCCCATGACAATGGCCAGAGGTCCTGAATAGTCTGCCTCCGTATAGAGATTTTCAGTATGCGGGGTCGTCGCGACGCTTTTAATGCCTTTCGCTTCTAGCCAAGCCATTGTTTCCTCTGTCGTGGTCATCACCGTGGGCATGGAGAAAACGACTCCGGTCGACGAGCGAATGGTGTTGGGATTAAAAAGGTCGGTAACCGAGTCGCAGCAGATGACGGCATCTACTCCAGCCGCATCCGCTGAGCGCAGGATGGTTCCCAGATTACCCGGCTTCTCTATCCCTTCCACGATCAACAGGAAGGGTGGATCCTTCAATTTGAGATCTTCCAAACCATAATCCCACTGCTTGATCACTGCCAGCAAGCCTTCAGGGCGGTCTCGATAAGCGATTTTTTCGAAAGCGAGCTTTCCTAAATCGAAGAGACGGGCTCCGGCCTTTGCTGCTGTTTCCAGCAGTTCGTTCTCGTTCTCTCCTAGAAACCAATCTTGCGAGAAATAGACCTCTTCCGGATTAACCGCTTTCTCCAGAGCTCTTGAAATGGCTCTGTATCCTTCTGCAAGAAAAACGCCTTGTTGGTCTCTCGCCCTTCGATTCCTCAGTTTGACGAGGTTCTTGATTCGATCGTTTTGCAGGCTGGTGATCTTTTCGGCGGCGAACATTGAGAAATCAAACTATTTGCATGAAGCTCTTTTACGAAATGTAATCAAAATCATAATACGTATGCTAAAAAATGTTTATAGCGTTTTCGTATCGAGATGTTGGTTATATATTGCTCAATTCTGACTATATCCTGGCGTCTCTTTCTGATGCCGACTGGGTCGCGTTGTGGCAGAGTGGCCTATGATGTATGAAAATTGCGGCTGTTAGCTCCATTATTCGCTTGATTGATCTTCGTTACAATAGGAGAAAGGTTAAGCTACCTCGTCCTGTTTCCCATGCTACCCGTCATTATCATCGTCGCAGCTGTTGCGATTATCGCCATCTTTTTTTTGCTGAACAATAAAGGCGCGTCTCAAGAAAAAGAGGGCTTCGTCAAGGAGGTTCTAAATAAAACCGCCTTCGTGGTCGAGTTCGAGGATCAAAAGCCTACCGTAGTCAAACTTCATGGCATTACGCCGGCTTCCGAGAATGAAATGCTCGACGATAAGATTTTCGAGTACCTCTACGAGAACGTAAGAGGCAAGCGGGTCAAAGTTAAGCCGGTACGAGTCGAGACAGGGGATGTTATCGTGGGGGGTATCTATCTTCTTTCTGGTGAATATGTTAATGCTATTATGGCCCAGCAAGGCTTTGCCCGTTGGTCGCCATCCGAAGCGGCTAACGACCAAGAGATTGCCCAGGCTCAGGAAAAAGCCAAGAGCCAGCAGGCGGGCGTGTGGAATCCGGCTGTTCGCCAATTGATGGAGGAGAAAATGCGTAAGATTGCAGCTGGCGAGCTGGATGACGAAGACGTCAGCAACATGTCGGTCAACCCCGACGATTACGAGACCAAGGAAAGCAAAGGGGACTAGACGAAGCAACCCGTCCTAGCCGTATATCCGTTGCTGGCTATGGACTCCCCTGAAAAGGCGTGGGAGGTATTTGGCGAAGAGGGCGCGACGAATTTCCGCCTGCATAAAATATTCTTATGCGCCAGCTATTCTCTTATGTGTTCCCCGTTACGCTTTCAATGCTTGCTCGAAGATAGCCCATGGCGAAGGCCATGCCTGCATGCCATGGGGCCTCGCATGACATTTCAGGCGTGTGGTCGGGGATAATAACGCCTTCGAAGTTATTGTCGTGGAGAATTCCTAACGCCTTGCCCATGTTGATGTCCCCTTCGTCGATGAAAACTTCTTGGTAGCTCGGGATTTTGCCTTTTACGTTGCGGGCGTGAACGTAGGCGATGTCGCCAGCCTTAGCGTGCTTGTCCAGGCTTTCATAGAGATCACCGCCACTCATTTCCTGAACGCTGCCAAGGCAGTACTCCAGAGCATTGGCTGGACTGGGGACAAGGCTGAGCAGTCGTTCGTACTTCTCCGGCTGATTGACCAGCCGGGCGCTCCCGCGTAGCTGCTCCACAGGAGGATCGTCAGGATGAGCGGCAAGGCGAACGCCGCATTCCTCCGCCACGGGAATGATGACCTCGAGGAAGTGTTTTAGCCGTTCCCAAAGTTCTTGGCTGCTTACAGGCGGGACGTTACCGACCGGAGCATCGGGATCATAGGTCATATTCCATACCATCCCCTTGCGCATGGGCATTGAAAGATCCACTGCTTTGGAATCGAAGACAAGCGAAGCTGCTTGGCCACGCCCGATGTTTTGCTTAGTCCAACCCCAAACGCCGGCGATACTGAAGTTATAGCCCATTATCGGAATGCCAGCTCTGCCGATGTTGCGGATCAGCATTTTGAGTTCTTCCAGTTGTTCTCGTTTTTTTGGACCATCGAGTAGTACGTCATACCAGTGAGCTGGATCGAAGTTTTCAATGGCCTCCCAAACCAGGCCATGGCTTTCGATTTCCTTTCGAATCGAGGTTAGCTCTTCGACACTCCAGAGCTTGCCTTGCGCTTGTGTGGCACCCCATCCATGGCGATCGTCGCCTCGCGACAGGCTGGGATTGCTTCCTCCGAAATAGTCGACGAGGTGAACAACGACATGAGTGGCGCCCGCTTGACGGGCGAATCGAAAATTATCTTGGGTGAGCGATTGCCTGTAGATTCCGAAGCCTAGTTTCATGCAGGAGTGTGGCGATTTGGATGCTTTAGCAGGAAATAGAGATTCTGGTCCAATACGCCATCTTTTACGCTTTACCGTTATCAGCGCGAGGCCAGGGCTTTACGGAACAATGGCTTTCCTTTAGATCTGTCGCGCAATCTAAATGATAGATATATAGGCAGGTTTTCCGATTTCCTTGGGAGCCGCCGATCA
>JANQKI010000162.1 GCA_028281165.1 Opitutaceae bacterium
CACTGGTCATCTATCTCTTGGCAAGGCGAGCAGCGAGCGCGGTATCCAAATCCGCTGGTGTCAAATGCTTTCCCTTCTTAACCCAACTCAATTTTTCGGCTATTGCTTTGGCATCTGCAAAAGTCTCCTCCACAATAAAACCTTTCACCCAGGTTACGGTCGTCAATTCTCGAGTCGGTTTGAGAAATACGTATCCTTGGGCGAAATCCTGAAACATACTGTTCTTCCCCAACATCATGAAATACATCCCTTGCTCGTCCCGCAGGGTTGCAAACGGAGTACCGGCGACGTCGAATCCAACCGCCTTTACGGCCGCCTCGGCGATGGTCTCTTCGATGAATCGGGTGAAGCGATGGGCGCGGCCTCTATCCGGCATCTCGTGGTGCAGGCATATCTGAAACATGCTTTCATCATGCTGTTGAGAAAGCCTTGCGGCTAGGCGTTCACCCTGCCGAGCCGTGTGCGCGAATCCGATATGCACCAGCGCTTTCTCCTCTTTACCGAAGACTTCGCGCTCGATGACAGTAGCCATGTGCTCCTCGCGTGAACGGATCATCTTGAATCGCTCAGCTTTGTTTTTCGTCAGTAGATCGAACTGTTTCCAATCGGCATCGATGCCGATCATCCTGAACGTTTCCGCCTGGGCAGAAAGACTCCGATTGAATGCCCATACAGCCCGGACAATGTCCATGTACTCCTGATACCCCCAAATTGGCCACGGACCGGATCGAAATATCTCTACGACACCTGGCTCGTCGTATTCTTCCGCTTCGACGATCTTTGCCAATTGGTCATTGTAGCGGCTGCAAACGAACTCCGAGCAGAGCGTTCGGACTCCTGCGTCGTACAACTGACCGACCAGAGAGGCCACAAACTCGCAATTCTCCTTCACCTCGTGTGTTTCGCCCAACAGGACAAGATCGTGGTCGGCGAACTTGGAAACGACGTAGCCGTCCGGTTCCGAAGCAACCTGTCTCAACCACTGTTGGCAGGCTACACGCGCCTCCTCGTTAAGCGAATGGGGTTTCGGATGCCGGTCTTGTGACGAACATACAGCAACGGTAGACAAAAACTGTCCCGCCAGCACTACTGCGAGCATCGATAGCAAGCCGCGCCAAAAGAGTTGTTTAGTTTTCATAGAACGTTTTGCCTAACGTCAAGTCCACCTACGCCTGCGCTCATGGCGTGTAGGCGTTAGGTGAGAAACCTTGTTGCGGTCCCTCTCTGTCCTACGTTATGCCCGCGGCGGGATCGCTCTGATTTATACCATTCAATAGTTTTTTCAAGGCCCACCTCGAAGGGAGTCTTAGCTGTGAAGCCGAATGCTTCGGTTGCGCGACTGGTGTCAAGCGATCGTCTCGGCTGCCCATCTGGTTTTGATGTGTCCCATTTTACACTACCCCGATAGCCTGTCTTTTTGGCAATCAATTCGACTAGGTCCTTAATAGAGATCTCGAATCCTGCGCCGATATTAACAGGTTCGCTACTATTGTATTGCTCGGCTGCTAAAATGATGGCCTCCGCGCAATCGTCTACAAAGAGGAATTCACGAGTTGCTTTACCTGTCCCCCACGCCACGATCTCATTTTTCCCTTCATCTATGGCATCAAGGCATTTTTTTATTATCGCCGGTATGCCATGAGAGGTTTCTGGATCAAAGTTATCGCCAGGCCCATAGAGATTCACCGGAAGAAGATAAATCGAATTGAATCCATATTGTTGGCGATAGGCTTGGCTCTGTACCAAGAGCATTTTTTTCGCCAAACCATAAGGCGCGTTTGTCTCTTCTGGGTGTCCATCCCAAAGGGCATCTTCCTTGAAAGGCACGGGGGTATGTTTGGGATATGCGCAAATCGTTCCTGCAACGACAACTTTCTCAACCCCCTCTAGGCGCGCTTCTTCCATCAGTTGCGTGCCCATCATAATATTGTCATAAAAGAAAGTTCCTGGATTTGCCCGATTCGCGCCAATCCCACCGACTCTTGCGGCAAGGTGTATGATGATGTCAGGACACCCTTCTGACATGGCCTGCTTAATACCTTCAATAGTGACTAGGTCAAATTCCCGACTTCGAGGCGCAAATATTTTTTTGCAGCCCCTTGATCTTAGGCGGCTAACAACATGGGATCCTAAGAAGCCAGCCCCACCTGTTACCATAATTCGCTTTTGCTTCAAAAAGTCGCTCATACAATTTCCTCAATGAATTTCTCCCCACAACGCAGAGTACTTGCGCGGCGTTTATCGCCGTTGTGAGCTGCGGCTTGATATGCTTCATCGATTATTGCTTAGACCAGTAGTCGAACGCAAAATCAGCACGCTTATAGATTTCCTCTTTTTGTTCTTCTGTCAGTGGTTGCCTTGGAGCTAGCTGGCGCTCTGCCTTCCCAGAAGAAGCCCCGTAGGGAACGTTCCATTTCGGGTCGGATCGTTCTTTTTTAGAGTCAAAGAAACCCCACTTTGGTTCTGGAGTGATTCTTACAAGCTCTAGGTTCGGTTTTTTCGTTCTAAATTTGTAATCTTCAAAACCTCTGAGAACTATCAGAAAATTGCGGCCTTTCTTGTCGAAAGTGCGATCTGTCCAAAGCCCGTCTGAACTTTCGAAAGTGGCATCTTCGGCGAAAACAGCTACCACTGAAAATATCGCGATGAATAAAGTTATAGTAGATTTCATTTTCTGCATATCACGAAGGCCACACGGCGAGCGCTTGCGCTCGTTGTGTGAACCGCATGGTTAGAAATATGTGTTTTTAGTCGTGGGGGTTGATAACTCATCTTTGCTCGTCTGAGATATCAGGAGGAATGAACTCCATATTCTCATCTAAGATTGGTTTTTCTTTCAGTAAGTGTTCTGGCAGATCTCGTCTAAATCTATCCGTCCTCAGGAAGAACAAGGATATCAGAAAGACCACGTTTACGACTGGGATAGCTAGGAGGAATATGAATAGGATGCTTAGTCCCATATCTTTTATTCTTTGAGGTATGATCGCAAAAATTGGATACAGTAGCACAAGGCCTCCGAGAATCCTAAGGATCGGGTCGATAAATTCATGTGTCGAGTGCAGTCGGCCTTTCAGTAGAAACACAATTAGAGCCCAGACTACTAAGCGGATAGTGAACTCTAGCGGGTTTAGACGACTGGGGAAAAGGGTCTTCATGTTCTTCTTCTAACGCTAAGAGGAGGTAACGGGACCGGCGGAGCGGGTACCGGTTACCTCGCTCGTCTTGTTCGGCTGAGGTTCAGGCAGCGAGGAAAGGTCCGGTTCGACAAACTGAGTCTTCGCTTCAGGCAGGCCTCTTCTCTCTGGACTGTAAAATGCTCGAAGAATCGTCTTTGCCAGTAGATGAGGATGCCTGTCGCAAAACATTTCTGAATCATTAGCCGGGAAGATCTTTTCATAGGCATCCATTGTGGATCTAATCAGCCTCAGAAAAGCAACGGTCATCGTTTCGCTGTATCCAGTTGTCTGCGACTCTTTGACGTTGTTCTTTTTGTTATACGCCTTTATTCCGCCTCTCAGCTTAGCGAGCGCTTCGGAATAGGTGAGGCTATTCGAGTAGATGTATGCTATTCGAACGTGCATCCGGTGATTCCATAGCTCGAAGGGAAGCGTCATATTTTCGAATTGAGTCTGTAATTCCTCGTCAGTCATCTTTTCTTTCGCCGAACAAGTTATTCTATGAGTTCAGATATCATCCCGGAGGTGGGGTTGAATTCAAGCGTGAACCTAGGTGGAAACGGCTATTCTAATTAGATATCTTCCCGAATCGCAGATATTCTCATTAATCAGATAACTCGCGATTAATGCCCAAAAGGAGCTCTCAAGATATTTCCTCGCATCAAGAATAGCGGATGGGTTGGCTGTTTTTTCGGGGGAAAAGCGAATTTTTCTTAATGCGAATTGAATTTCGTGTGTTACGGTTTCGCCGTTTATGACTAGGTCTTGCAGCCAGATGTCTCGTTTCCGACCGAATTTCAACTTTTCCAGCCTGTCCGGAAATGTTGAACATTGTTCCTGTTTTTGGGCAGCGCTGCTCGCCAGTTTGATCTTTTCCTTCCAAGTCCATGGCCAGGAAGTCGATCCGACTAACTTCCATGTGTCTCCTACTCAAAAGCTTGTGCAGGAATATTGCGTTTCCTGCCATAATCCGGAGAAGAAGAAAGGCAAGCTGGATCTGGAATCGATTCTTTCCGAGGGCATGGATAAGAATCTGGAGACGTGGGAAGACGTCATGTGGATGCTGGAGGAGCGAGAAATGCCGCCAGAAGACGATCGTGACGCAAAACGCCCCTCGCCCGACGAATACGATGACGCCGCTGCGACTCTAAGACGCTCGCTGGCCCCGCTTTTAGCCACACAGGATCCACATGCTGAAATTTCAAGCTCAGACAATTTCATCGAGCAAAACTGCATGAGCTGCCACAATGCGGAGGATAGAAAAGGCAATCTTGAATTGGAGGGCATCACGCTCGCTGATCCGACGGCCGATACAGAGCTTTTCGAGAAAATTCTCCGCCGACTCGATGCCCGCCAAATGCCGCCGCCTAACAAGAAACGCCCATCCGAGGCGGTCTACGCAACTGTGGTAGAGGAACTCGTCGGCAAGCTCGACGCCCATGCCGCGACAAAACCACAGCCAGGGCGAGAGGAGACCTTCCGCCGTTTGAATCGCATCGAATACCAAAACGCCATTCGCGATTTGCTCGCCGTCGAGATCGATGCAGCCGCCCTTTTGCCGAAAGATGACTCGAGCCACGGCTTCGATAACATCACCGTAGGCAACCTTTCGCCTACTCTGCTCGACCGCTACATCACCGCCGCCAAGAAGATAAGCCGCCTGGCCATAGGATCGCCAAGCTCAAGCCCGCAGGGAAAGGTATTCCGCATCCCGGCCGAGCTGACCCAGGAAAAGCGCATTGACGGACTCCCGCTCGGCACACGCGGCGGCATCCTGATCGATTACACCTTCCCTCAAGATGGCGAATACGAAATCAAGGTACGACTCGCCCGAGACCGCAATGAGCATGTCGAAGGCCTTTTCGGTACTTACGAAATGGATATGCTTCTAGATCGGGAATTGCTCAAACGCTTCACCATCAGCAGGCCAGAGGAAAAACACTTCAACCATTCGCTAATCGATCAGCGCCTCACCCTACGGACCCATGTTAAAGCCGGGCCCCGACAGCTAGGAGTCGCTTTTCTCAAGCAGTCGTATCCTGTTCTTGAACACAAGCGAATGCCTCATAATTCGCATTTCAATTTCCACCGACACCCGAGACTTTCTCCCGCGATCTACCAGGTCTCTATCACAGGGCCCTACAATGGCGAAGTGGCAAGCGACACCCCAAGTCGCGCGAAAATCTTCACGAGGTATCCCCAAGACTCTGGAGAAGAAATGGCTGCTGCCGAGAAAGTTCTCTCTCGTCTGATGAAACTGGCCTATCGGCGCCCCATCA
>JANQKI010000200.1 GCA_028281165.1 Opitutaceae bacterium
TTCATTTGGCTATGCCCCTACAACTGTCCTAGGTCTCTTCTTAATCTAATCTGAGAAACGAATTATGAATCCACATCGAGGTTTACTCCATCATATGAATATCAACGTTTCCAATTTGAGACGTTCTTCAGAATTTTATCGCGGTTTGTTTACTTATTTGGGTTACTCAAGAGTGGACTTCAGTCATGAAGGGGAGTGGGCGTTTGAGGATTGGAAGCGTTGGCTGGAAGGGACGCCGCACGAGATCAGTATTGTTCAGGCGCATGGCGACTTTCCATATATTAAGGAACAACGAAGAGCAGTTGGGCGGCATAATCACATCGCATTCTGCGCTGCCGATAGAGCCGACGTAGATGGATTATATGAAGAAGTTTTGAAGCCGCTTGAAGAACAAGGACTGTGCGAGATTGAAGATCCTCCTTGCACTTGTTTCGAGTACAACGATGGCTATTACGCTACTTTTTTCTTCGATCCAGATGGCTTGAAATACGAGTTTGTCTATACGGAGGGTTATCCCGAGTATAGAAAAGAATGGCTTGCCGAACATGGGAGCCAAAGCGAGGAAAGGTAGTCAGCCTCAGCTTATTTAGTCAGGATTCGGTTCACTTTTTATAAACTAAAAACCGAGCGCTTCTGGCTGGGATTTCCAGGGTTGTATTAGAATTGGTTGACTGTCGTGACAGCTGCTCGACTTCGCCTGATTCAGGATTCCAGAGGGAGAGACTTCCGGTTACCTTTGAAGAGAACCTGCCTTTGGCATTTTCGTTACTCGGATTTGCGAGCATGATGATCTCTTGGTCAGGTTCGCTTCGATGCATCAGGCGTATGGTGGAGGGGCCTTCCCAATTGTGTGTCGAAGGAATCATCCCTTCGATCCAAGCTATGAGCTGATTGAGATCGGTTTCGCTAGGGATGTGAAATGTTTGGCTATCGTAAGCCTTCAAGAGCGATCTAGTTCGCCGCGCCATCTCTGGATCGGTCCCCGTGTCAGGAGATTCCGAAGGGAGATTTCCGACGAAAGCAAGGTACCCGCCTGATTTAAGAAAGGATTCGATCTTGGCTAGAGTATTCGAAGATATCATACGCGCTTCAGGAAGGATAAGAACGGGAAACCGCATGCCTGCTTTTTCGATCTTTCCGTCTTTAATTTTCGCTTCGTGAAAAAGGTGTTCGCTGAAGATTTCGTAATCGCGTTGGGTTTCGTTTAGGGCGAAGCAGGTTTGACGGAAACGGTAGTCGATGCGCATGGCGTCGGGATTGCTTTCCATGTATTTTTTAATGCGACCTCCAGCGGGCGGTGTATAGGCGGCCCAAACGGCCGCTTCGGGAACCAGAATGGCGACGTCGGCGACAGGTTTCCCCCGTCTGGTCAATACAGCGAGCCGACCGGCAAAATCTGCGAACAACGCGTAGTCTTCTTCCGATATCTTATTCTGCACCGTGTAGGTGCTCATGTGCGTCACGCCGCCTACGAACTGCCAGGCCGCGACGCCTTTGATCTGGTCTAGAGTGGGCTCGTCTATGACCGCGTAGCTTTCCGTAAATACGCCTTGTTTGCCCGTGAGGTGAGCTATGGAAGAGGCTAGTTTGTTGGAGTAGTCTTCAGGAACGGGCATGCCGGCCTTTTCTCCATTCTCGTCCAGAGGGGCTTCGTACCAATGCATATCGATGGCGCCATGATTCCATGGGCCCATTGTATGGTAGGGAAAGCCCTTCAAAAGATCCACGCCTGGCAGGTCCATGCGCATCCAATTTTTAATGGCGCTTCCGCTAAACATGACATGGAAGAGCAACGATTCCTCTAGAAGCTGGTGGCCGCTGGACAGGGTGCCATTGGCGTGACACCAGTCTTGAATTTGTCCGTAGAAATTTTCAGCTACCAAGTCGCTTTGCACGTCATAGAAGTCGTAGCGGAATTTTGCCGTTTTCGGGCCGACATTGTGGAAAAGGGCCGGTAGAGCGTTGGCAATTGAGTAGCCTTTCTTTTTCCAGAAAGCGGATGGCAACTCGTCGCACCACTGGACCGTTGGATCGGCAACTTCCTTTCCCCGATACGACCAGTGCTCATGAGAACCGAATTGTGGCTCGTCAGTGAAAAACAAATACACGTCGTCAAGTTGGTTGCCAAGTTCTTTGGCATAGCGCTCGTGAGTAATCTCGATGAAACGAGCCATGGCCTTTCGGTCCATAATGTTCGCGCCGCGTCGAGGAATATTGTGTCTTTTCCAGGTGTCTGGGTGGAAACGCTCGAAGAGACAAACCTTCCATTTGCCTGGCGGTGGAGTCCAGGTGAAGCTGCCTTGTTTGGCCATCTCGGTCAGATCGATAGATCGCGACTGATCCAGAGTATTTCCCTCGCTTGGAATCGCTAGGCAGGCTTCCACGAAGGGATGAATGACTTCAACGGATACTGGCTCTGAATCGGTTACGAAGCTCCGCGAACTGATCGCCCAGTTCTCGAAATCGGGATTGGAAGCGATCACCCGACCCGCAGCGCTGCCAGAGGGATAACCGAGCTCGTCATAGATCCAAACCTCATGTCCTCGGTCCTTGGTTTTCTTGATCGTTTGCCTGAGGGCTTCGAATAGTTCTGGATCATCGCAGTAAGTGGGCTCGATCCATTTTTCGCCATTGACCCTCTCCTTAGGTCGTACTGAAACATCCAATACAACACCACCTGCATTGCGACGAAAGATCTCGTCCAGATATTCCGGATGTTTAAGCGGTTTAGCATGCCCTATGATCAGTGGCCGGTATTCCGGCGGCGGATCTTTGAAGAGAGCGACAAGCTCCGAGGTTGGGGTAGCGTGAAGGAGGGTAGAGACTGAAAGAGATAGGAGGAGAGATAGGTGTTTCATGCAAAGCCCGTAATTGTTGTAGGAGCTTGCTCGCAAGCGATTGAGGATGGTAGAAAGTCGCCTGCGAGCAGGCTTCTACATTGTTTTGTAAACGGTAGCGGCCAGCGTCCTCGCTTGCCATAGGAAACAACCTTATATGGCTAGCTGGGACGCTAGCCGCTACCAGACTATTGGCTAAATGCCCGTACAGCCTAAAATCCTAAACACCTGCTGACGCTGACGTCAGCTCACATAAACTTCGCCGCCCTTTTCCTTAAACTCGTCAGACTTTTCTTCCATGCCTTTTTGCAAGGCTTCCTCGTCGGTCATGCCGTGTTCTTTGGCGTATTGACGAACGTCGTCGGTAATCTTCATGGAGCAGAAATTCGGTCCGCACATAGAGCAGAAATGGGCCGTTTTGGCTCCTTCCTGAGGAAGTGTTTCGTCGTGGAATTCCTTGGCGGTTTCCGGGTCGAGTGAAAGATTGAACTGGTCTTCCCAGCGAAATTCGAAGCGAGCCTTGCTTAGGGCATTGTCACGGTATTGAGCGGCTGGATGACCCTTGGCAAGATCGGCGGCGTGGGCAGCGATCTTGTAGGCGATGACGCCATCCTTAACATCCTTCTTGTTGGGCAGACCGAGGTGTTCTTTTGGTGTGACATAGCAAAGCATGGCACAGCCGTACCAGCCAATCATGGCGGCTCCGATACCGGAGGTAATGTGATCGTAGCCCGGAGCGATATCTGTGGTGAGAGGACC
>JANQKI010000021.1 GCA_028281165.1 Opitutaceae bacterium
ATGGGTAAGAAGGCTAGGGTGGAGAAACTGCCCTCGCGTCTCGGGGATCAAAAATCAACCCACGCCGACATCGAAAAAGCGCGAACCGCAATTGGTTGGAAACCAAAGACTTCCCTAGAGCAGGCTCTCAGGAACATCGTCTCCTGGTACATGGAGGAAATCCATACAAAGGTAGAATGGAGATGATTTATTTTCCTAGGAGATTTAATTCGAACTTCTCCTCGATCTCCTCCCACTCTACAGCTGTTTGTCGACCTCGCTCGAATTGATTCTGTATCCATGTGTTCATTGCTAGAATTTTTTGGTCGGACTTATCTAGCTGTATCCCTGTGTGTTGCTTGATCATATATTGAATTCCTGCAAGACCGCTGTCCTTGGTTAATGAGATTTCAAGTGGGCGTCCCAGCAGATGGGGTACGTCAAAAGGAGCATACATTCTCCACATTTTGTTAAGACCATCGGCATGAATACCAGCTCTAGTGCGATGAGCATCTCTACCGAAAAGTGGATACTTGTCGGCTATTGGCTGACCTAGGCTTTGGTAAAGCTCGCCAAGCTGATTTAGCTTTTCGAAATCAAGTTTGGTTTCGTCCACCAGATTCATACCTGCGAGATGCAAAGCGATAGCTTCAAGAGGGGCGTTACCCGTTCGTTCCCCTTTCCCTAGGCAAGTCCCATTGATGGCTGAGCATCCAGCGATGATGGCAGCCAAGCAGTTGGGTACAATCATCCATGTGTCATTGTGCGGATGAAACTCGAGATCTTCCGATTCGATTCCCGCGTCGCGAAAGAGTTTTATGAGTTCGGGGATGCCTCTTGGGGCTGGAATGTTTTTGAACGGCAGGCCCAAGCCCATTGTATCGCAGATCCTGAATTTCGGACGATGTTTCGTCCCATGGTTTGAAGCCAGTTCCTGGACGGCTTCGATGAATGAAATCAGAAATCTGGGATCGGCTCTTGTCGCGTCCTCCAAATGAATTCTTGGGCGAATACCGAAGTACAGACAAACCGATATCGCTTCTAAATATTTCGCAGCCCCTTCTCGCCGTCCTCCTGGTTTAAACTTGTGGAACAGATGGTAATCCGATGCCGATGCGAGCATTCCTGTCTCTTTAATCCCCAAACGGCTAATCAGCTCGACGTCGGTTTTTGTAGCTCGAATCCAGGTTGTTGGTTCGATAGCAGCTCCACTCTGATATTCTTCTAGCGCTCCCCTTAAGGCCAACTGATCTTGCTTCGAGTAGACAAAGAATTCCGCTTGTCTGATCAGATTGCTGTTCCCCGTGAAGTCGCAAATGAGGTCGTAGATTTCCAAGCTTATTTCGGAATTAAGCGGTAATCCTCCCTGTTGCCCGTCGCGGTGGGTCGTTTCCGTTAACCAAACCTCGGATGGCAAAGAGTCTGGCGTCGATTCCCAGCCGAATTTAGGGAAGCGATCTTTAGGATAGAGCTCTTCGAGATAGTTTGGTTCGGAAACCTCCTCAATGCAGTCTGTTAAGCGATTCACTCCTAATGAATCGCTATTTATTCATTGCTAAGTCAATATTGATAATTAAATCAATATATCAATGGAGCATAGCTTGGCTAGTGATGCTGAAACCCTAAGTGCTCAGCAAGCAGCGGATCTCTTGGGGATTAGAATTGAGTCCCTCTATGCTTACGTGAGTCGAGGTCTGATTCGTTCGGAGCCCGCTGCCGGATCAGGAGGTCGAGAGAAGGTTTACCTAAAGGAGGATCTTGAGTGGCTTTTGTCTAGAAAAGCGATACGAAAGAATCCTGATACGGTTACCTCATCGGTGTTGCGTTGGGGAGAGCCCTCCCTGGATTCGAAGCTCACGCTCATTAGCGACAACCGCTACTACTACCGAGGCGAGGAGGTCACTCGTATCGCCAAGGAGCGTTCTTTCGAGGAAATCGCTTCCTTTGTTTGGAGTGGCGAGTGGGGGAGAAGCATCCCCTCCTATTCGAAATCCGATGCTAAAATTTTAGATTCGATTTCTTCTCTTGTACCCGCAGGTAAAGGATACGATTGGCTTCGGCTGTGTCAGTTGGCCCTTATCCTTCACGAAGAAAGGTCTGGCTTTGCCGCAAAAAGCTCTGAATCCGCCTGGGCGATCCTGTATCTGTTTGTTTCTATGGCCGTCTTTCCCGAGAAGCTGGAGCGAACCTCCTCAGTTTGCGATGCTCTAGCTAATCTTTGGAATGTGTATCCAGATGACGCTCACATAGTCGATGAGGCTCTCTCTCTATGTTTGGATCATGAGTTGAATATCTCCTCTTTCACTGCTCGCTGCGCAGCTTCCTCGGGAGCCTCGCTTCATGCGAGTGTTGTAGCGGCCTTGTCGGCTTTTCGAGGTCCCAAGCATGGGGCTAATATTTTGAGGGTGCAGGCTTTCCTAACGGAAATTCAACAGGAAGGGTCAGTAGTTAAGGCTGCAATACAAAGGCAGCGAAGAGGAGAATCCATTCCAGGATTTGGACACCCGCTTTATTCGGAAGAAGATCCAAGAGCTAAGCGGATCTATCACCTGCTCGACGCGTCGCTTGGAGAATCTGAGGCTGTATCGCTTTTTCGCGAGCTGAGAAATTTCGGCAGGGAACAGCTGAATCAAATGCCCAATATTGATATGGCATTAGGCATAGTTGGCGTGGCGTTATCTTTGCCGCATGATGCTTCTCTTCAGATCGCCACCATTGGACGAAGCGCGGGTTGGATTGGCCATGCTTTTGAGCAGCGCGCCAGCGATCAATTGATTCGTCCGCGAGCTCGATATACAGGAAAGCCACCCCGAAGGCGGTTCGGCTAGAGACTTTCAATCATTTCAACGCTTTAGAATTTCTCCTGTCCACATTTGCGATATTCGTCTGGAAAATCCCGATACAGTGCGAAAGTCGTATCTTTAACCTTCGAGTTCACCGCGTGATGAAAGCTTTCAATGGGATCTGTTCTTGATGAGACTGTTTCAAAGGCTTTGTCCATTTGAGCCATATTTTCGAAATCGATGATTAGATGGAATTCTTGCAGATGAGGCGGTCCGAGACCAAGTTTGCGACGCGTGAGCCTATATCCACTAATGGTTCCTCTTTCTTTGAGTTTGGATAAATAGACGCTGACGCTTTCGGCGAATTCCATGTCGTTGACGCCGTCCTTTAAATTGCAATAGATATGATAGGCTTCCATATTTTCGTTAGTTGATAACTGAATACATTTTGCAGTCCCGCAGGCGTTTTTGGTCGGCTTGCGGGTGCCAGCACCATTTTCGTAGGACCCCTTCAAATTGCATTCCTGCTTTTTCCATAACCTTGGATGACGCGTTGTTTTCCATGTCGCAAAACGCATGCACGCGTTGATAGTGCCCCTGGTGAAGGCCCCAACGAATCAGGGCCTTCTCCGCTTCGGTCATGTATCCCTTTCCCCAATATGGCCTAGCAAGGACATAGCCAATCACCGCTTTGGCATCCTCGTCTCCTAAGCCAATCATGCCCATAAGCTCGTTCGAATCCTTGTTCTCCAAGACATACTCATAGCTATCGCCTGATTTCCACCTATCGATGAACTCAGCTAAGACTTCCCTGGTTTGATCGATGCTCGTGTGTGGCATCCAATTCAAGTAGCGCGTAACCTCCACGTCCCTCGCGTATGATTCGAATATCGCTTCGGCGTCCTCCATTCGTGGACGACGCAGAATCAGACGCTCCGTCTCAAGGACGGGGGGCGGTCTTCTTCTCGGATTAATTCTTGTTGTATTCATTTTTTTGTTTCCCTCCTGAATGCGAACAACAAAAAAGCCGAAGGAGAAAATTCTCATTCGGCTTGGAAAGTGGTTCGTATCTAACGATTTATGTATTCATGTCTATGTGATTCTCTCCACTTGCCAAGCCTTGGTCCACACGCAATGTTTCATCGCTCCGTAATTAATCGCGGAGGATTGCGTGGACTGAAGATTGCCTTTAGAAAGAAAGATCATTGAAATAATTACAGGGGGTGCTGTAGCGCAGGCATCGATTGATTAAAAGAAAAATGTTAGGATTTTCAGTCCGTTGATCTTTATTGGGCAGGAAGAGCTGTCGAGACCTCAACCCTCGCTATATTGAAGCCCTTCATCTCCAGAATCTCGATAATGCTGTCCGTTCCCCAGAAATGAGCTGCCCCAATTGCAAAGAAAAAAGTAGAGTTTGGGTAGGTTGTCATGTTTTCGTAAATACGCTCTGCCATGCGTTTATTTCGCTTGGTCAAAAGGAACTCGTAAAGCTTTCTATTGGTTTCGTCTTCTAGATCGACTTGGTTTTGCATCTCGCTTCCGAGCGTTTCTAAATCTCCGGAAAGGTAGGCTATCACCAGGTCTTCGAGCGGGCTTTTCTGCTGGGTTTGATATTCCTGATACAAGTCGAGGCTTTCATCGAGTGTGCGAATCTGCTCCCGCAGCGATAGTTCCTCGAGTCCCTCAACTTGCTCTTCTGGCGTTTCGAGGCCTTGGCGCTTGATGTCGTTTTGCTGCGCCTTGTTCCACAGCACGACATCCAACGCCGCTCGACCCGGATACTTAAGTTGATGCTCGAGAAGCGATAGGCTAAGAAAAATTGACCAGATTTCCGCTTTTTCAAAGAGTTGGGCAGAGATCAGAGGAGATATTCCTTTAAGCGTCTGGTCGAGTCTGGCGTATAGTTCGTCGCCGAGGATTTCAATCAGCTCCGCATCGTCATCTCTAATCATAAGCTGCATGGATGCTTGCATCGATTCTACGTCGAAGCTCAATTCCGTGAATAGAGTATCCGATCCCAGCAAGGCTGCTTCGACTACGGGATGCAGGGTGGAAACACGGGGATCTGGCGAATGGATGGTGCCAAACAGGTACGATGGTTTTTCACCCTCTATCTTCCATAAGAAAGGCCTATTCTCTGCAGATACGGAGAAAGCGATCCAGAGAAAGATCGACCAGAAAAGAATGCTGAATCGACTCCTCCCAGATCTTATCATTGCTTTGCAGTTTCTATCCATCCTCTGCTCATGTAGTTACTCTGCGCGTCTGATCCTCACCCATGTTCATGCCTTAAATGGATTAAGACAACATCACCATTGCCATGGCTAATATTTCCTTTCTTTATGAACCTTCGAATATTGCCAACACAAAGGAGGAGTAATGAAAACTAATATCTACTTTCGATTTCTCATTGTCGCTTTCTTTAGCGGCATTTTAGCGCCCGCTCAAGAATTGCCAAAAACACCCTCGCCAGAAGGGGCGGAAGTCTACATCATCTCGCCTAAAGATGGGGAGACCGTTTCTTCGCCCGTCACCGTCTTGTTTGGACTCAAAGGAATGGGAGTGGCTCCAGCCGGTATCGATGTTCCTAATACGGGGCATCATCATCTCATTGTTAACCTAAAGACGTTGCCAAGCTTCGATGTGCCGCTTCCTACTAGCGACAATGTGATTCACTTTGGAAAAGGCCAAACGGAAACGGAACTCGAATTGCCTAGCGGAAAGCATACCTTGCAACTTATCCTAGGTGACAAAATCCACTTGCCGCATGATCCGCCTGTAGTTTCCAAACGCATCACTATTTCAGTCGAGTAATCTCGCTTTTCCAAGCCCCTGAGAAATCCGGGGCTTTCTTCTTGCCTCTAAAATCTCATACCTCTTCAAACCTCACATAAGTCCAAAAAATGGATACTTCTCCTCCAAATGATAACGCCTTTCCCGACCCTAGCTCCCAAAGCGCTCCTTCTCCTGTCCAGCTGTATTCGATTCCTTTTCAGTTCAGGGGAGAAACGGGAGAGTATTTCAAAATATGGATCGTCAACCTGTTTCTCTCTGTAATAACTCTCGGAATCTACATTCCTTGGGCAAAAGTACGCTCGCGGCGCTACTTCCATGCCAACGCCTTTCTTGATGGTCATGCCTTCGATTATCTGGCCAAGCCTCTCAATCTCTTAGTTGGCTATCTAGTGCTATTGTTCTTTGTCGGCCTGTACAATCTGGCCATCTTCTTCAATCCGCTTTTTCTTATTCCTATAGCCGTTCTTTATTTGGCGGGTTTCCCATGGCTAATTTACAAGGCGTTCCGCTTCAAGGCTCGCAACACTGCGTATCGAAATATTCGGTTCAAATATCTAGGCCGATTGAGCGAATCGTATATGCTTTTTCTCGTGTGGCCAATATTGGTCCCGTTTACATTGGGTCTGATTATTCCTTATTGGGCCATGCTGAAGAAAATCTATTTCTTCGATAATCTGAGTTTCGGAAAATCAAATTTTTCGCTAAAGCCGAAAGCGGGGGAGTATTACAAATGGTATATCATATTCTGGGCGGCTGCGATGGGGCTTTATCTTTTTTTTATTTTAGCCTTTGTAGGGGGATCGATGGGTTTTGCCGCTTTGTTTGGCGGCTTCTCCGGTGATCCCACGGCGACTGATGGCGGAGGCAGTCCCTTTGAAAATCCGCCATCCGAGGCTTTGGTGATTATTCTAGGAATCCTCTTTTACGCATTCTTCATTGTTGCTGCGGTTATCTGGCAGCAAGGGCTCTGGCTGTGCATTTTCAACTACAACATGAGCGTTTGGAAATTACGTGGTCTCAAGTTTAAATCGACCATGCGACTCTTGCCGTTCTGCCAGATAATGGTAACGAATGTTCTTCTTAGCATCCTTTCGTTGGGCTTTCTGATTCCCTGGGCCAAGATTCGGGCGACACGCTACATGATGGAAAACCTATCGGTGATCGCCCCATCGCCCACGCTAGGAGAATTCACCGATGAAGTGACCGACGAAGAGTCGGCGATTGGCGATGCTGCGGTCGATTACTTCGATTTCGAGGTTGGATGGTAAACCAGTTCTCAGGCATTTTTTTTCAGGCCAACTCATCTCAAAGCTATGATGCCATTTGTGTTTGGGAAGCTGGAGGCTGGTTGCGCGTGCGTTTAGCCCAAGAGGATAAGTCGTATTCGACAGATCAGTACGATATCGAGCCTAAGCTCGGCAAGACTGATCGAATTCTTCGATTCAATGATGGAGCTCGATTTGAAACAAACGATCACGAAGCCTTCTCCCAATTCGAGGCTATGCTAGGTAAACGACCACTTCTCGATTTGGTTCACTGGATGGAATCTCGTTGGCGCTATGCTCTTATAAGTATTATGGGCATCGTTCTTTTCTGCCTCGCATTTCTTGAGTACGGAGTTCCAGCTGTCGCCAAAGGCGTTGCTTACCAAATCCCTCAGAGCGTTAGGAGGTCGATATCCGACGAAAGTCTGCAATGGATGGAGCAATCCGGATTCTTGGACGATGGACGCGTTCGCCGCTTGAAAGTCGAAACGGCTCGATCGGCTTTCCGTCAATCCATGGAGCTTTTAGGCGATCAGATAAACCCAATTTTCGAATACAAGCTTCACGTGTACAAAGGAGAACAGATCGGAGCGAATGCTTTTGCCCTTCCTTCAGGAGATATTATCGCCACTGAGGGTTTTATTGACCTTTGCGAGAACGAGAATCAGATCATCGCGGTGTTCCTGCATGAAATCGCTCACGTTGAGCTTCAGCATGGAATGCGATCGGTAATCCAAGATGCCGGAGTTGTAGCCCTTGCTTCAATCGTGTTGGGCGACGTCTCGTCTATCGCCGGGCTGGCCGGATCTTTGCCGACGATAGCCTTGGAGTCCCGCTATTCTCAGAAGTTCGAGTTGGAGGCGGATGCCTTTTCAGCTAGAATTTTGGAAGATAGAGGCATTGGAGCCGAATCCCTCGAATCTATTCTCATTCGTTTGCATAAAGACACTCCTGATTTGGATATTGCTCAGATTCTTTCTACCCATCCTACCTTGAAAAAACGTATTGATAAATTGAGGACAATCAGGAGCGCTAACGATTAAGTGACATGCAATCCCTTGGAGCGTCACCTAAACGATACAATTCGCAAGCGTAGTAGGCTTGCCATGGAAGACCGTAAGAATTATCGCACTATCCATGAAAACAAGGCTATGGAAATGGGGAGTTTTTCTCCTAATTCCTGTACTTGCGATCTCCAAGCCTGTTGAGCAAACGACCGTTACATTCTCCAGTCAGAGGATCGACGCCTCTGCTACTACTGATGCTGAGGTCGAAGCCATGCTTTCGCCATACCGCATTAGAGTGCAAGAGTATGGGGCTGAGGTGATTGGACATGCTGCAGAACCTCTCTTCTCAAAACAAAAACCTGAAAACGGCTTGGCCAACGCGATTGCCGACGGCATGAAACTGATCGGCGAAAAGGAGTTCGGGGTAGAGGCCGATCTGGCCATAACGAATTTCGGTGGCCTGCGTAGGGATTTGGAAGAAGGCCCCATCACCGTTGGCCTGGTTACTGAACTTTCGCCCTTCGAAAATTTCCTCGTGCTGCTCGAGGTTAGGGGAGACACGGTTCAACACATCGCCGAGTCGGTTGCTAAGAATGAGGGTCGACCAATTTCGGGGATGAAGGTAGGCTTTAACGAGTCTGGCGGGCTCGCTGAAGCTGAAGTTGGAGGCCAGCCGATCGATCCAAGTCGTACTTACAGGATCATTACGATCGATTATCTAGTAGCAACTTCGAGTCTTTTCAAGGATCGAGAAATTTTGAATCAAACGACTGCCGGGAAGCGGCAGAGAGATGCGATTATCGAATACTTCCGAATACTCAACTCTAGGGGAATTGAAGTCGCTAACACAGGAGACGGTCGCGTATACACGGTTTCAAACTAAAAAATTAAGAATCATTTTGTATCCATGAATCGGAGATCATTTATTGCTAAATCCACTTTGGGCCTGACTGTTCTGTCCAACGCTCTTGGCCGTTCCGGTAACCAGGAATCTCGATTGACGATTCTGCATACAAACGACACCCACTCGCGTTTGGATCCTTTCCCAATGGATGGGGGCAGGCTCCAGGGGCTTGGAGGCGTGGCTCGACGTAAGGTATTGATTGATCGAATACGAAGCGAAGAGCAAAATGTTTTAGTCTTGGACAGTGGCGATATCTTTCAAGGCACGCCTTACTATAATCTCTTCGGTGGCGAGCCAGAGCTTAAAGCCATGAACCTTGTGGGCTATGACGTGGCGACGATTGGCAATCACGAGTTTGACAATGGTATCGAGGCTCTGGCGAAAGTCATGCCCATTGCTAATTTCGACTGGGTTTCTACCAATCTTGATTTCTCCAAGTCGCCAGCGTCAAAGATGGTGAAGCCATGGATCGTAAAGAGCGTTGGAGACTTTAGGGTGGGCATCTTTGGACTGCTCTGCGAACTGGATGGCATGGTTGCTCCCAGTAGTTCGAAAGGCGTTACACAAACGAATCCTATTGGTGCCTCGAGGCAGGCCGTTGCAGCTTTAAGAGCTGAAGGCTGCAATTTAATCGTTTGTCTTTCTCATCTGGGATACAATACGAGGCGAGAGGGAGATGAGATTCGTGACGATGCATTATCGACTCAGGTCGAGGGGATCGATCTGATTTTAGGTGGGCACTCCCATACTTTTATAGATGAGCTGGATGTTCGCCTTCACAAAAGCGGTGCGGTAACACGGATCACTCAACAGGGCTGGGCAGGCGTCAGGCTAGGGCGCGTCGACGTTTCTCTCGGGGCTCGAGGTCTGGCTATGCGTCAGACTTGCCTCCCCATTGCTCGAGGGAATTTGTCCTGAATTCGATTGATAGGGCAGAATCAGACCCGCCGCTCCCTTCGTGGCCTTAACCGGTACTTTTGCGGCCTTTTTGACGACGCATCCGGAAGTTAAAAGCAATGATACAACGACGGCGAAGAGCGCAACACGGCGCTTAAAACCTAGTTTCTTTTGCATGCGAAAATGTCATTATAGCGAAATTGGTATAATTAAACCAGACCCTACTTGTATTTCGTGGCGATTTGCTCTAGCGCTTCGCTTCTCAATTTCATCCAAACAAAAACATGAGTGTTAAGAAAGTAGGCATTCTCACAGCGGGCGGTTTAGCTCCCTGTCTTTCCTCAGCAATAGGTGGACTCATTCGTCGCTACACAGAGATCGCTCCCGATGTGGAAATCATCTGCTATCGCAATGGTTACTGGGGCTTGCTCAAAGGGCAGAGCATCTCAGTCACTGAGCATATTCGCAAATATGCCGACTTGCTCCATCAGTATGGTGGCAGCCCAATCGGAAATTCCCGCGTAAAGCTTACAAACGTTGAAGACTGCGTTAAGCGCGGTTTGGTCAAGGAAGGAGAAGATCCCCAGAAAGTGGCGGCGGATCAGCTTGTTAAGGATGGGGTTGATGTACTGCACACGATTGGAGGCGATGATACAAACACAGCAGCCGCAGATTTGGCTAAGTATTTGGAGAGCAACGATTATGAGCTTCGTGTGATAGGCTTGCCTAAGACGATTGATAACGACGTCTATCCGATTAGCCAAACTCTCGGAGCGTTTACGGCGGCCGAGCATGCGGCAGATCATTTCACCAATGTCGTGGCTGAACATAATTCGAGCCCCCGCATGCTGATTATCCACGAGGTGATGGGTCGGCATTGCGGTTGGCTAGCCGCTGCTGCCGCTAAAGAGTATCATGATCGTTTGAAGAAAAAAGACTGGCTTCCAGAAATCGGACTCATCAGGGAGTGCCACGATGTTCATGGCGTTTACATACCGGAGATGGAGATTGATTTAGACGCTGAAGCCGAGCGGCTCATCCAAACCATGGATAAGTGGGACAACGTTAATATTTTCCTAAGCGAGGGAGCCGGCGTCGATGCGATTGTTGCTGCAAAAGAAGCCGCGGGCGAGGAGGTCATTCGCGATGCGTTTGGTCACGTGCAGTTGGATTTCATCAACCCGGGACAGTATTTTGCCAAGCAGTTTGCTAGTAAGATAAAAGCCGACAAAGTGCTTGTTCAGAAGAGCGGTTACTACTCTAGAGCCGCTGCCGCAAACCCTCGCGATCTAATGCTCATTAAAAGCTGTGTAGATAAAGCAGTAGAGGCAGCATTTGACGGAGAAAGCGGAGTGATTGGCCATGACCAAGATAATAATAGCATCCTGCGAGCCATCGAATTCGAACGCATCAAAGGCGGTAAGCCGTTCAACCCGAATCACGAATGGTTTCGCACGCTGCTCGATGAGCTAGGCCAGAAGCCAGGCGCGGTCATCGCGGCTTATTAGGCTTCCTGTAGTTAGTTTTTGAATTCGGCAACGGTTACTCTTTCGACTTCGTCGAGAGTAGTGAGGCCCAGCAGCGCTTTCTTTAAACCGTCTTCGCGTAGTGACATGTATCCTACGCGTTTCGCTGCGCTGTGGATTTCATGCAGCGCGCTATTGCGGCTGATCAATTCACGCATCTCTTCGGAAATTTCGACTACCTCGTGGCAGGCTACGCGACCTTTGAATCCGGTGTTATGACATGTGTCGCATCCAGCTCCTCGATACAGAACCACATCCTGGATGGTGTCTTCGCGGAAGTAACGCTGTAGAATTTCGCGATTTGGCGTGTAGGATTCTTTGCAGCGGTCGCAGATTTTTCCTAGCAGACGCTGTGACATCACTCCGTTCAGTGATGGAGCGACCATGAAGGGATCCACGCCAATCTCGATAAGGCGCGTGACGGCTTGAATTGCGTTATTAGTATGCAGGGTGGTTAAAACCAAGTGACCCGTAAGGGCGGCTTCGGTAGCGATCTTAGCTGTTTCCGCATCACGGATTTCACCGACTAGGATAACGTCGGGGTCTTGTCTTAAAGCTGCTCTTAGAATACGCTTAAAATCTAGACCTATCTTATGTTTTACTTCGAAGTGATTGATCCCTGGAAGCTGATATTCGACGGGGTCTTCGATGGTCATTATGTTGCGTTCCTTGTCGTTTAAGTAATCGAGTGCCGAATACAACGTAGTCGTCTTGCCTGAACCAGTTGGTCCCGTAACGACAAAAACTCCATTTGGTTTGGAAACGGCATTGCGAAAACGTCTCAGATTGCTCTGAGCAAACAGCATTTCATCCATGTTTGGAACGCCTTTCTGCCCGGCTTGGCCTAAAAGGCGAATAACACATTTCTCTCCGTGAAGTCCTGGGCATGTGGATACGCGAAAGTTCTGCTCGAATGAACCAATGGTCATCGTGAACCGCCCATCTTGTGGCAGACGCGTATCCGAAATATCCATATCGCACATGAACTTGATGCGAACCATGAGAGCCTGCTGAATCTTGTTGGGCAGTTTGACGAGATCTCTAAGATGCCCATCCACGCGAAAGCGAACAAGTCCCTCCTCCTTGTGGGATTCGATATGAATGTCGCTCGCCCTTTGCTTGAACGCTGCGTAAAAGACCTGATTCGTCATATCGACGAGGGCGTTGGATTCGATCAGGTTAACGAGAACATCGCCATCCGTTAGGGCAATATTGTCGCCTTCTTTGAAATTCTCGAGTTCCTTGAGGGCGTCGTCGAAAGAAAGGTCCGCTTGATAGTGGATGTTTATCGCTCCCGTTATGTCGTCCGGCAGAGCGAATACAGGGCTTACGCGAGTTTGCAGATAGCGCTCCAAAGAATCGACAAGCTGAAGATTCTTCGGATCCTCCATGGCCATGGTGATGTACCCATCGAATTCATACAAGCCCACAGCTTTGATGCGCTTCGCCATTTCCAATGGAATGCGCGTTTCGTCGGGAACGGTGATATTGATTGAAAGTGGATCGACGTAAGTTGAATCGATGGCTTTTGCCCAAAGCTCGCCAGCTTGTTCTCGACGAACGTAACCTTTGTCAATGACTTCGAGAAGCATACCGGCATGGTTTTGCTTATACTTGCTGTTAAGCGCTACCATTGTTTTTGAATCCAGCTTGCCCGTCTCTTCAACAAGCTCGACAAATTTTTCGCACTTAATTTCGCGCATTGTCGTCTCCCTTCAAGTTGAAGAACTTGCCTATTGATTCCTGGTCAATGAGGTCGCGCGAAGAAATGGCTGCATCAAATTCCTCCTGAGCCTCCGTCAGCATTCTGTTCATGTCATATTTGATGACCTGATCTTCGAGACTCTTTTTGGTGGCGCTGATATCCGTTTGATTTGATGCGTTTTCCATCTTTGAAATTCTCCTAAGCGGCTCTAAGCTACGGCTGTAATGCTATCGATCACTTGGCTAATGTGCTCTTTGATAACCTCAGGCTTCTGGGTCTTGAGAATGTAATAGATCGCGCCCTTTTTCTTGCATTCTTCCACAGAATCGCGAGTAGCCACAGCAGTCATCATAACTACTGAGGCATTCGGGCTTATCTCCTTAATTTTGCCGAGCGCTTCAACGCCATTCATCTTGTTCATGTTGATGTCGAGAAGAACAAGATTGGGTTTGTATTCATTAAACGCCTCTACTGCGTCCATACCGTTTTGCATAAGGTAGATCTTCTTGATGCCAAGATCCATCAGGATGAGTTTAATGAAGGTGCGCATATGCGCTTCGTCATCGGCAATGAGAGCTGTGATGTCTTCGTTATTCATTTTTCGCTCGCTCAAGTTTTACAGTGAATCGGGCTCCACCCTCAGGTCTGTTTTCCACCGTGATGTCGCCTCCATGTTCTTTGATAATTCGTTTGCTGATATATAGACCGATACCGCTAGACGATTCGCCGCCCGTTGGTTGATTAGAAGTGCGTCCGAACTCTTTGAAGAGCTTGTCGAATTCATCTTCTGGAATGCCAGGACCCTCATCTTCGATGGCTAGCCAGACTTCCTTCTCGTCGCTTGTTAAAATAAGCTGCACGCGTGTTTCGCCAGGGGAGAACTTTAGAGCGTTCGTCACTAGATTATCGATTACGCGAGAAATGAGTTTGCGGTCGATATTAACGAGAGAGTTATCCGTCTTGGAGACGAATCCTAGTTGTATTTGTTTTTTTGATGCACTCGCAGAATGTAGAGTAATGGCCATTTCGATGAGACCTTGTAGGCTCTCGATGCTTCGGGTCATTTTAATTTGCCCTGTTTCGAACATCGAAACGTCCAGAAGCTCTTCCACCATGGTCAGCATGAACTCCGAAGCTTGAGTGATAGTGCTGACTAGCTCTTTTTGGCTTTCGTTTAGCTCGCCAAATTGTTCCGATTGGAGGTATTGAGATATCCCCCTTATGGATACAAGCGGATTGCGCAAATCGTGAGAAGCGACGCCAAGGAATTTTGTTTTCGATTCGTTCTGCTTGTTCAGCGTCTGTATCCTCTTCTCGGATTCGCGCTTTCTTCGATATTCGCTCAGATGATGTTTAATCCGGCTCAGGACCTCTACTTGCCGGAGCGGCTTGACGACATAGTCATTTCCTCCCGCGGAGTATGCTCTGCTAAGCGTATCCATGTCGGAGAGCCCTGTAAGAAAGATGATAGGCAGATCGTTGAAACGATCATCGAATCGTATTTTCTCGCATAGCTCGATACCGTTGATATCCGGCATCATGATGTCAGATAGGATTAGGTCTGGTTTTTGGTCCTCTAGGAAGTCGAGAGCTTCGTTTGCCGATTTGACCCCTGCGTAATCGAATTCCCCTCTGCTAAGTATCTTTTGTACAAGCTTATGCACAAGATCGTCGTCATCCACCACCAGAACGAGAGCGTTTTGGGTTTTGCGGATGTTTTCTTGAGGATGTAAAGTCGCGCTTTGTTCGTTTTCTGCCATGGCTAGCATACGCTAGGGTCGGTAATCGATTTACCTTGGTTGCTAATCGACAGGCAGAGGCTACAATTTAGCCGGAACTAGGTACTTGGCGTAGAACTTTCTCTATAGACTGAGTATTTCCCTCGATTATCAATTGGTTGAGATTCTACCTCCGGCGGTTCCAGTCGTCAGAATCAAACTGATCCACCATGGTTTTTTCTTCGCTACGGACCCAGTTTGGCCATTCCTCATAGGATAGCGAAGCATCTAAACGCTGACACAATTCGAAAAGGAAATCATTGTAGAAACGATCCCAGTTCAGATTGCTGACGGTGGGTTTCCAGATTGACCCTTGAAACAGAAGGCCAGATTTTGTCCTTTTTTGAGCTGCTCCGGCAACCTTGGTGGGAAGATTTTTAAGAAGGATATCGAATAGCTCGGGTTTGTTGAAACAGACGCTAGGAGACGAATTACTGGCCGCGTTTTCATTTAACACGACGTCCGCTCCTTGCTGGGTGAGAGCAGCCAGGATCGTTTCATGAACCACTCGGTAGGATTCGTTTGGTTCTTCCTTGCTCATTGGATGGCTCGCTGGAATGACCAATGAATAAGTCCAATCCTCGAGATGGCTCACAATGCCTCCACCTGTTGGGCGTCGGCATATGTCTATCGGAGAGTCGGTTATCTCGGAGGTGATATAGGAGTATTCTTGGCTCATGCCAAAGGTGTAAGCGGGCCGAGCCCAAGAATAGTGACGCACGCGTAGCGCTTCTTCCGGTCGATATCTCTGTAATAACAGAAAGTCTGCTGCCATGTTCTCAGCCGCGGTTCCGGTGCGATCTGGAAAAACATGGAGCGGGTGAGACATGGCTGTTTAAAAAAGAGAGCTGTAGTTTATGTTGAATCTAAGAATGCGAATAGCCTCTTTAAGCTCAAGAGGTTATGTTGGCTTTTGGTTTACGAGCGTGTTCATCATTTCCATTGGCCATGCTTCAGATGGAATTGTACCAGGCTCTGAGTTGCACTGGTACTATTAATGACTCGAGCTGCTGGTCGAAGGTCTGAGGAGATGTTTTAAGAAGACCTTTGAGCGGCTCGAGGTCCATGGACAAATCTGGCTGACGATTTGCCGCCCAAGCCTGATCATCACGTTTTGCCGAAACGATCAACTCGGTCGAGAGGCCGAATCGCTCTGCAATCTTAGTTCCCATATCGTAGCGTGATAAGCTCTCAGAACCGGCCCAGTGATAGATGCCTTTCAGGTCATTCCGTTCGCAGAGCTCCACTAAGACATCGGCTAGATTGTCGACGAGGCAGACTTGCCGCCGTTCATCCGTAAAAAGCGGAGTTTCCTTCCCCTGCGACCAATCGCGAAGAAGTCGCTCATGTAGACTCCGATTGCCCGAAGGACTGTTTCCACTCAATAGTGGAACGCGGAGTGTTGTGGCGAATTCGGCGGCAATTTCATGAACCCTTTGCTCCGAATCCACCTTTTGTTTAGCGTAGTGATTGATCACTGACACAGAATCCGTTCGGCGGTACGGGGGATTATGTCCATCGAAAACTTGCTCGCTTGAAATGTGGATGAATTTAGCGAAAAGATGCTTGGCTAAACTCGCCAGTTGAGCCGGAAGTTCAACATTAAGACGATTCGACTTTTCAGGCTCCTCTTCACATCGCGAAGGGTAGGAGAAAGCCGCGCAATTCACAATTACGTCTGGGAAGACTTCCAATACCTTTCGCTCGGTAGCAAAGCGGTCCAGCAGATCGATTTTCCGCTTCGATTCCAAGCCATCAATCTGTCCTGAAAAAGAACCTACAATTCCAATGACTCCATGCTTTCGTCGAGAAGCCGCTTTGGCGAAAGCCGAGCCAAGCAATCCGGAAGCTCCCGTTAGCAGTATCTTCATGCCTGCAAACTATTTGAAATGCTTATGATTCAGATGCCACTCAATTTGCCAGGGAGTCGACTGCTTGCCAATTTTAAGATGAGAGAGACAAAGTATGGCTGATTTATTGAATACAACGCGCTCGAATTCTGTTGTTCTTGTTAGAACCAAGGACGCCAGGCGAGACAGGTTTGGTTCATGTCCAACTACCATCAGATGATGTTCAATTTCTTCGATGCTCTCCTGGATGTTTGATGGATTGTCGAAGGGCGTAAGTCCGTTCTTCTTTTTCAAGGGAGCTTCGAGCTCCAAGCCATGCTTTAACGCTTCGGCTGTTTCTCTGGCCCTAATGTATCCTGAATGCCAGATCTCCGACGGCGTGATTAGGCTTTTGCCTTTCAAGCCCTTGCAAAGTCTAGCTGTTTGCCGCCAGCCTTTCTCGCTTAGAGGACGCTCTTCATCGGTGGGCGCGTCGTCAAGGGCATGGGCATGTCTTACGATATAGAGATAGATTTGCAAAGAGTGAGGTCGTTGTTTGGAGATGAACTTAATTTAAGGGATTGAAAGCGTTAAAAGGGTCAAATCATTTGTTTCGGATCATTTGCAAAGACTCTAGCTTCAGTTGTTAACTTCGCATATGATGCAAAAGTCGGGACAAGCCTTCACTCATGGATACTCGAGGGCTGTAGCCTAAATCTCTTTTAGCCGCGGATAGATCGAACCAGTGATCTTTAGCTAACTCTGAAGCGACAAATCGTGTCATGGGTGGTTCGCTTTTCAAACGTAGTGTTCTCCACACGCTTTCCATGACAGTTCCCAAGCGCCTAGCGCTTTTAAGGCTGATCCGTTTTTCAATTCTAGGAATTGCAAATTCATCTAGCAGTTCATTAATCCAAGGCCAAAGCTTTACGGGTTCGTCATTGGAAATAAAATACGCATTTCCACCGGGATTGGCGGCTTCTCGATCCAAAGCGATCTCAGCTTGTAGGTGAGCGTCAACGACGTTATCAATATAGGTGAGATCGACTCGATTGTCCCCTTCGCCAACAATACGAAGTCGTCCCTTCCTAGCTCTCTCCAATACGCGTGGTATCAGATTCGTGTCCCCTGGGCCCCATATCAAATGAGGTCTTAAGGCGACAGTCTTTAAGTGGCCCGGAGGTAGATCATGCGCACTCAGTACCGCCTTTTCTGCAGTAACCTTGGTAGTAGGATAGTGGCAGGGTATGCGCTCGCCGTAAGGAAGCGATTCGTCTCCTCCTATTATGGAACTTCCATTGAAGACGACACTTGGCGTACTTGTATAGATCAGCTTCTTTACGAGGAAATCGCGGCATCCATTTATTATTGCCTGCGTACCTGAAACATTCGTATCTAAAAATTCTTGATATTTCCCCCAGATGCCAACCTTGGCAGCTGTGTGGAATGTAGTGTCTCTACCTTCGCATGCTTTTCGACACGTCTTAGCATCAGCCAGGTCCGCATAGATCATCTCCACGCCAGCTTTTTCAAGATCCGACTGTTTGGATCTGCAGAGTCCCCTAACTTCGCACCCCTGCTGTAGTAGCCTTTCAATTATTTTTTTACCGACAAAGCCACTCGCCCCTGTAACCAGAACCTTTCTTGGAGGCAAATCTCTCATCTTTTCGTTTTGTAAATCAAATTCTCTCTCAGCTCGGAAGCTCTCATTGCTCTGTCAATCCGAGGCTTGCATGGGGTTTGGGGTTGTCAAGTATGTGTCGTTCCGATGGCTGATGACTCCCACAAGCGAACAAACCATTTTGCGGGATGCCTTTTAGTAGGAAAACAATACGGACTTCTAAAGCATCTCAGCGGTTTTGATAAGTCTCGGCATACCGTGCCTAAATTTGCGAATGACAGAGCTCGTGTTTTTCTTGGAAAGATTTGTCGTCGGGAACTCGAAGAATGGGCCGAAGCTCTTTATTCCGATTTGCGCGTTGAGCTTGAATACAAGCGTAAGGAGATTTCTTTAGCCTGCAGTGACGGAACCGCGTTAATACGCTCCAAGGATTTCGAAATACAAAGACAGTATTCGCTTTGCGAGGACGATCTGCAAACTTATCAAATTTCAACCGAACTCGTATTTCTGGGCAGTTTTGATTTGGCGATTACTGATGCATTCAATGCTACGGTTGGTTCGCTCTTTGATCGTATGCGTTGCGAATTTATCACTGCTCTCGAGGTGGAAACGATCATAGATTCAATCGAAGCCAGGTCGGATTCCCAAATAAGCGTGAATTACCCCTCAAGCTTTCAGTATTGTGATTGTCGAATACATGAATTGGATGCTGTATTCAGATTTACATCGCAATTCTTGGAAATTCGCTTTCCAGCTTTCAATGTTCCTAAACAGATTGTCGATGCTTTCATTCAATTGAGAGAAAGCTTTGCGATGGACCCCCTTTTCGCTGAATTGCTTAGCTAGCTTTTGTGGGGTTTTATCCGAGATAGCCAATTTCTTCGCTGGGAGTTCTGGGCTCAGACTTTCTCTTTCTCGATCCAGTAGTGGATTTTTTCAAGAAAGTCGAAGCGCTCGAAGGGTTTACTGATGAAATCGTTTACTCCCGCCTTTTCCCATTGCCCTGCGACCATGCTTTCCGGCATGGCGCTTAATGCAATGATGGGTGTCGAGGTGTTGAGCCCGTTTGCTCGAATTCGTCTTGTGGCTTCTAGTCCATCCATTTCCGGCATTTGAAAGTCCATTATTATGACCGAATATTCATTTTGACTCGCCATCGCTAAAGCCTGATCGCCGTTTTCGGCCGCTTCGACTTTGTATCCATATCTCGATAGCAAATCTTCAACCATTACTCGATTAATGACATTGTCGTCGGCTAACATGACCCTTATGTTTTCTACCTTCGAGGGCTCGGAGAAGCTAATTCCAGTCTCTTCAGGAGTCTGTCTTCCAAAGGGAATGGAAAACCAGAATTCGGATCCTTGTTTCAGTTCGCTTAGCGTTCCGATTTCACCTCCCATCATGGAAACGAGCTCTCTGGAAATGGAAAGCCCCAAGCCAGTTCCACGCTTGTCGGGCTTGGCTTGCGAAAAGGGTTTGAACAGATTGTCAAGGACCTCGGGAGCAATGCCCGAACCCGTATCTTTGACTGCAAAGCGTAACTTCACGGTTTTCTCGTTTTCTTCAATAAGGCTTGTATCAACCGAAACATTACCACCCTTAGGAGTGAATTTAATCGCGTTGCTAACCAGATTTATTAAAACTTGAAGAAGCCGGTCTGGGTCGCCTCTTAAAGCAGGGTCGATTTCGTTGTCTAGGGTGCATGTGTAATTAAGTTCTGAACTTGCGATTTGAAGCTTAAAGGTGCGTGACAATTGATCTAGGAGTTCATCCAATCGGAAATTCATGTAGGAAAGCGTGAGCGTGCCTGCTGTCCACTTTGAATAATCGAGTGTATTATCGAGGATGTTAGCCAAGTTATCGTTTACGATCTTGATGGATGCTATATGATCTTTCTGCTCTTCGGACAATGGAGTTTCAAGTAGCTGATCGGCGAGGTTTATGGATACACCAATTGGTGTCCTGACCTCATGGCTCAGCATGTTGATGAAATCCTTCTGCACTTCATTAGCTGTTTCCAACTGTTTGTTCAGTTCGGCGAGCTTTAAGTTGTATTGATTTCGGCTGTATTCGTGTATCGCTTCCAGAAGTTTTATCTTCAGCTTGTCTGGTTCCCAAGGTTTTTTGATATATTGGAAGATGCGACCTTCATTTATCGCTGCTATGGCGTCGTCAATATCTGTATACGCTGTTAATAGAACAGTTACGATTTCAGGCCAACGCGTGCGTGTTTGCTTTAGCAGGTCTACCCCCGTAGCATTTGGCATGCGTTGATCAGTAATGATTACGCCAATACTGGGAGCCTCTTCCTCTAGCACCTCAATGGCGCTTGCCACGCTTTCGGCTGTTAAAACCTCAAAATATGAGCCGAATACCTTGGAGAAGTATTTTAAAGCCTTTGGCTCATCATCGACATAAAGAACTTTAAAGTCCTGAGACGCGTCTGACTTATTTTGCTTTTGCACATCTAAATCTGTGTGAATCGGTTCGCAGAATAGAGGCTAGTTTTCGAATGCCTGCTAACAATGCAATTATTTGATGTCGATTCACATCTACAAGAGTTAAAACGAGCTAACTTGCTCGCTCAACTACTTGTGTCAAATTGAAAGTGACGTTTTCGACTGTTGTAAGCGCGTACTTTTTCTGGGTCGTGTTCTCACCAATTTTCAAATCGAACCAGAACGTTATCCAGCCAAGATAAATCGAATTCCGTTTGCTCATTTGTAGCGCCTTCTAGAGGCAGAGTGATACTTATAATGAAATCCGTACCGTTCACCTCTTCCATCTGTATTAGCCCTCCGTGGTGATAACCTATTAAGTATGCGCTTAGCAAATCTGACGGGGCATTTAGAAGAGAGGTGTCTCCCCAAGTGCCGCCCTCTATTTTTAACGAAATTCTAATATTGGTTTGTTCGTCCTCGATATTAGCCACGATTTTGTTGCTTCCTGGCATCTGCCCTAACCATGCCAGCAATGACTTTAGCATTTGCTCTACGAGCCTCTCGTTAATTTCGATACCCGAAGCAGATATTTCAGAAGCGATATTCAGGCTTTCCTCAACTCCAGCAAGTCGGCTTGCAGATTTAAGTAACTCTCCAACGTCCACAGAGCTTGCTTTGGAATCGCTATCATCGCCGTTGATCTTTCGAATCAGATTCTCGGCGATAGCCAGCATTTCCTGGATATCGCTTTTGAGTTCTTCCCAGTGGTTGAAGGTTGGGTTGCTTGAGTTTGACGAAGCGTTGAAGGGAATCTGCTCTAGAAATGCTTGCGCTGCAGGCAAAGCGTTCTTCGTCAAAGTAAATGCCGAAGACATCACCAGAATGTCCCTCATTCGGTTCACTCCCTTCATTCGTTGCCAAGCGCTAAGTTTTTCTCTCATCAGTTGATCACGCTCTCGCCTTAATTCGAAAAACTGCATGGCCTGACGTAGCTCTGTCGTTAAAACCTGGATATCCCAGGGCTTTGTAACGTACCTTAGGATTTCACCACTGTTGACTGCTTCAATAGCGTCGTCGAGATCTGAATACGCCGTTGTCAACATTCTCGTTATTTGAGGGTAATTCTTTCGGGCGTACTTCAAAAGCTCGACCCCTTTTTCTTCGGGCATCCTCTGATCGGTAATAAGAACGCCGATATCACTGTTCTTGTCATCAAGAATAGCTCTACCTTTTGCCGCGCTTTCCGCAGTGAAAATCTGAAAATCATTCTTAAAGGCGCGTTCAAAGTACTTCAGGGCTTTTTCCTCGTCATCGACGAAAAGCACTCCGAATTGGTTATCATTGGTCATCGTTTGAGTTTCTATATTGGTGTTTGGAGTAAGAGGAAGCAAAAGGTCTATTTCACATACTCGATAATCGGGAAAAATCAATTTTTCCCATCAACTTCCATCGCGAATTGTTCAGATATCGTTTCAATACTTGTTTGAGTAGCCAAAGGAATGTCGAAGGTAAATCTGGTCCATTGGCCCAACTCGCTTTGAACTGTAATGGACCCTCCATGATTTTGTGTAATGGTATGGCAAATACTTAGACCCAGCCCCATGCCTCCGCCTACATCTTGAGTGGTGAAGAACGGCTCAAATACGCGTTGCATTATTTCTTCTGTCATGCCGATTCCGTTATCCTCAACACTTACAAAAACTCTTCCATTCCTGCTTTCGCTTCGAATGTCGATTTTTTTGGGTCTCTCAACATTTAGCGCTTTAACCGCTCTGGCCGCGTTGCTCAGCAAATTAACAAGCACTTGTATGATATGACCTTGGGAACCGAGTAGGGTGTCGTTAGAGTCAAGCGATTTCGAAACGTCTATTCCTTTGCAATCTTGCGCGGTAAATCTCATTGCGCTATCTACGGCGGCGTTTAGCGAAAAACTCTTTTTTACGTCCACCGCTGAAGGATGAGCGAACGTATGGAGGTCTGAAACAATATTCTTGATACGCTCTACGCCTTCGTCGATGTCTGAGAAATAATCCTGAAGGTCATCACTTTGCTCAACCTCGGGCTCTTTCTTTATTAATTGGAGCGCCGTTATCACATAGTTCAAAGGATTATTTACTTCATGGAGAAGGCCGGCGGAAAGCGTTCCTAGGGCGTTAAGCTTTTCGCTTTGAACTAGACTCGACTGGGTTTGCTTAAGTTCTCCCAGAGTATTTTCTAGTTCCTCGTTTCTTTGAACCAAGTCTGCCTCCAGCTTGGCTGTTTCGAATAAATTTCCTAACCTGGTTTCAACTTCGGTGCGGCTGAAGGGTTTTGTCAGAAAATCGTCAGCTCCGTTTTTCAGCGCTGTTATTTTTGCCGTCTCGTCAATTCTAGCAGTAAGTAGAATGATTTTAATATCTCTTGTCGAAGGGTCTTCCTTCAATTGTTTACAGACCTCTAAACCGTCTAGTTCCGGCAGCATTAAGTCTAAAACCATTAGATCCGGATGCAGCTTTCTAGCTAGCTCAAGTCCCTGGAGACCGTCTCTTGCTAGAGCTAAACGATAATCGGACTCCAAGATGCCCTCCAAGTATTTGCGCATGTCCGGCTCGTCGTCTACAATGAGGAGTGAGGGCTTGTCTCCGGCCGGTAGTTCTGCTTCGAGGTTGCCGAAGGGAGACTCAATAGGAAGCGAAGCTCTATGCTCGGCTGCTTGGTGCATGTTTTCCAGCCAGTCTTCGTTTGAGCGGGCTTCTGGTGAATCACTAGTCAACATTTCTTCTCTCACAGGAAGAGATACTCTCATTATGGTTCCAACACCCGGTTCGCTTTCTGCGGCTATCGCTCCGTCCATTTTCTCAGTCAGATCTTTTACAAGAGCCAGACCCAAGCCAGTACCTTGATACTTTCTCGTAGATGATCCATCTGCTTGGCGAAATCGGTCAAAAATATAAGGAAGATCCTTCTCATCAATACCCACTCCTGTATCCACAATTTCAATAATTGCTGACTTCTCATTGGTTTTGCTTCGAATTGTGACAGAACCCCCTTCTGGTGTGAATTTTAGAGCATTGCTGAGCAAGTTTAGAAAGATTCTCTCCAAGGCATAGACATCCGCCTGCACAATTATTGAGTCTGCTGAGAGTTCCTTCCGAAAATCTATTTGGCTTGGTTCAGCCATGTGAGACATAGAGTCGACGATGCCCTTCAGGAATCTGTTGAGGTCTATGTTTTGAAGCGTCAATTCCGTCTTGCCTTCTTCCAACTTAACGACTTCCAGCACGTCATTGACTAGTTTGAGTAATCTGAGCGAATTATCTCGTGCAGTTCGCATTAGCCCCGAGACTTTGTCATTCAAAAGTTCCGGCTTTTGTAGCAGATCCTGTATGGGAGATAGGATTAAGGTCAGAGGTGTTCTCAGTTCATGACTTATATTCGCGAAAAATTGCGACTTAAGCCGATCGAGGTCTTCTAGCTCCTTGTTTCGCGCGTCCAGTTCTGTTCTCAGATTGAAATCTCGGATGCGAGCTTGAGTGGTAAAGTAACTCGAAGTAACACTGATAACTCCAGTTAGAAAGATAAAAAATACATGAGTTGCTATCATGCTATTTCCATTTGGAGTTTTATAAACAACCTGATTAAGATAGCATGCAGTTATATATATAATGATTGTGAATAATGAAACGAAAAGAGTTTCGTAAAATGTCCAGGGAAGTAAAACTGCAGCACAAAGAACGACTAAATTAAGTGCAGCATAATAAGGTGATAAAGAGCCGTCAGCGAGGAATATCATCAAGCTTAGATAGATGTTGACAGATAACGCCCAAGACAGTCCAAGTGCTATAGCGTGTTTTTGACCGACTTTAGTGTAGTGAAGCCAACAAACGACTCCCACAAAAAACATTTCTACCGCTCGGATAAGTAAAAACTCCTTCAACAACGAAGGATAAAGGAGAAGGTCCTGAGAGATTCCCCATGGAACAGTTATTAGTACTAGAAAACATCCAATCCTACTCCGACGTATTCGAAGTTCTGTATTTTCCAATCTGTATAAGTCTTCAAATTGCGGCGCTATTTTATTCTTATTCATATGCAGGTTTGCGAATATCTAGAAATACGTTTACTTTTGTTTCATCTAAATCGATGTCATAGTTTGTGTTTTCTGGAGCGAGATATTTCATTCCTTGATCGTTTCGGTAAACCAGATGCCATTCGAGTAAATGTTCCATCAACTGTCTATTAGGGTTTCTTGCATGAACATTCGTAACACTTACAAGACCACCAGGACGAAGCCAAGAATAGAACTGCGCAACAAGCCTTTTACAAATCTGATCGGAAAAGTAATCAAACAATCCAGCACAATAAACCATATCGAAAGATGCTGGATATAAATTACCTTCTTGGTGTATTTCTCTCAAAAGATCGTCGATAGATTTTTTAATGAACTTAACAACTGGGCGATTCCCACTAGAAGCGATTGCCTCCTCTATTTTTCTTTGGGAATGCTCCAAAGCTTCAGATTCGAAATCAACAAGCTGAAAGGAACAATGATTAGAAAGTGAACTTTCCGTAATAAACTGCTGAATCTCTACTGATGGTCCGCAGGCTATGTTTATAACATTGAATAACCGCTCCTCTTCTATTGCAACTCTCTCAGCCTCTGCGATTAATCGCCTTTTCAGCATGATTATTCGATTCCGGTGGGCCTCTGCTGCTGTGGCTTCGACACAAAAATCGTGTACAATCCTTGCATAAGTATTCATTTCTTGAATATTCGCTTGCCGTAAATTCATATTTATCAATTCATAGTCGCCAGCATACCCCAAGGGCTTGTTAAAGCTTCGATCGACGTAGGGAGCGCATAGCATAAGTGGATGGAGCTCTCTTTGAGTGTAGGCTTTGTGAGCCGTTACGTGGTCAGGCTCAATCTTTCCAGCTTCGAGTTCAAACTCTGCAAACAATTCGGATATCTTAGGTAACACTGGATTCTGCGTTTCTTGATAAAACTCTTCTAGGATCTCCTTGTTGTTTACTGAATTGTAATCAGAGGAGATGCCAATTTCTGCGGCTTCAAGCCATCGATTCAATTCTCCCAGAAAATTTCTGACTGCTCCTACGATAAGTTGATACTTGGGATTAAGTTGGTGGCCTCTCGTCCAATCATCAACGAAACGCTCAGTTTCAAGACGAAGATCACCCCCCGGGAGTAGTCCAGCCAAATCCGTCCAAGCATCCACAAGAGTTGTAGATACTATGGTCATAAGTCCTGTACTTAATATGTGACTTACGACTGCCCTCCCTTTGTATATAGTGCGTTCGCCTCTAACCACTACTAAATTAGGTAAAACTTCACTTAGTTGAACAATTGAATATGGATTGTATATCTCAAAAACAATTGTTGTTCTGCTTATGTGAATTAGAGTACCTCGTCCATTTCGACCCTGACTGTTGTTAAAGGTGACTAGGCTATCTATTCCTTGAATACTGGATGACATGATAAAACTTAAATTATTTTATAGGTGGCTCCCAAATAGATTATTAATTTGATTCTATGGTACTTAGAATCTTTTTCGATATTTCTAAAATATTCGCTAGTCCAAACAGATCCGAAGTTGGTATATTGACGCTGAATTCTTCGTGTATAGCTAGACTGAGCTCTAAAGTCATTAACGAATCTATTCCTAAACTGCTCAGATCTTTTCGTAGATCTATTTTATTAGGAGTTAACTTTATTACTTTAGCTATATGTTTTCTTAGAGAATCCTTGATTATTTTCTCTCTTTCCTCTATCGATAAATTATCTAATTTGTGATTATGGCTTTGTAAAATATTTTTGTTGTCTGTCTGAATAATTGATTCAAACCTGGAAGACCTAGATCCTGCCGAATTAGAGAGAGCCCAATGATCCCAGTTTACTCTGAAAACGCCTATATTCTTCTTTTTGTTTAGTATTACAAATTTTAAGGCAGCAAATGCTTCCTTGTTTAATATTCCATCGACGCCCTCCTTCTTTAGCAATAGGCCGAGCTCTTTGTTCCTTGCGACAACACCTGCTTCAGACAAAACTCCCCAATTTATTACTGATGCAGGGTAGCCTCTGTTCCTGGCGAAATCAGTAAAGCAATCTAAAAAGCTGTTTGCAGCTATATAATTCGCTTGCGCCCTATTCCCGACGATAGAGGAGATAGATGAAAAAGAAATCATGAAATCTAGATTTAAGTCTCTTGTTAGACGGTATAAATTCAATGCTCCTTCTACTTTTGGCTTAAGAACTCTAATGAATTTCTCCACTGTCATGTCTTTAATGTAGGCGTCATCAAGGACCATAGCTCCATGCAATATCCCGCGGAGTCGATAACCGGAAATACTCACGGAATCAATTGTCTTCTTAAGGTCTCCTGCATGGCATATATCAACTGCTTGGATATTAACGTCTATTCCCATATTCCGCATTTCGGAAATAACGGACTCCTCGTCTTCTTCAATTTTTCCACTTCGACTAATTAGAACAATTTGACCTGCGCCCTCCCTTGCTAGCCAAGCGGCTACTTGAAGTCCAAATCCTCTTGTTCCCCCTGTAACTATATAGGAGCCGTCTCCTTTTACAGCGCTTTCTTGTCCTAGCGAACAATCTATATGATTTGTTTCGGAGGCGAATTGACAGACGGGGATCCCTGGAGATTCTTGTTGTGCTCTTAATTCCCGTGACTTTAAAATCTTCGAAGGGCCGAGCAAGTTTATGGGAATTTTTTCTAAAGATAGATCTTCAGTATGCTTACTTATAGACTTTATTAACTCGAGTTTATCTAAAAAGAGCCGATGAGGATCAACAATTGAAAGGCTGATATTTTTAGTTAAAATATCATTTATAGCATTTTGCTTTTGTTTAGGTATTTGAACAATTCTACTGTATGGGGAGGCTTGTTTAAGCCATTCCAAACTGTCTTCATTTCGATCCGGATCTAAAACTACGTCGATATTTGTTTTTCCGTACCAATTTTCGTTTTCAGTAAAATTTTCAGGCTCGATTATGAAATCAGCTCCTAATTCTTTGGATATAATAGATTCCTTTTGTGACTTTGCGATTACGATTACTGCAGCTCCAATTCGTTTAGCTATCTGAATAGCGGCTAGACCCAATCCAAGGGAGTCGTCAATCCCGCAGATGAGTAGACGTTCTCCGGCTTTCAGGTTCGCAATGGTCGACAGGCAGTATGTGACTAGGACTGAGGCCATATGCCGTATTGAATCCTCATTGCTCATCGACGATGGCTGATTTAGGATTCGCTTACATGACTGGATTTTAAAGTTACTGAATGGTCCTACGTCACTAACAATAACTCTGTCCCCGACTTTAAAATCTCCATTATCACCAGTTCTTGTGATTCTTCCGACTACTAGCGTCTCAAATGTTGGGACGTCTTCTTCGATATCCATCCTCCTTTCTGAAGTTGCTAAGTCGATTGCTATTTCTACTTCATGGCTTTTAGGAGTGCAGCGATCTATAGTCGTATAGACTAACTCCTCTGGACCTTTTTGTTTATTAAAAGCTATAGAAAGTGGTGCCTTGCTAGGATCAACCTTGATTAAGTCATTTCCTTTCTCCGCATAGGGGTCCAATTTCTTCAATTGTAAATAATACGGTACCCCATTCGAGAAGACCAAGTCCTTACACTTACTGAAGACTATCAATTCAATTTGTTTGTCCTCGTAAGTATGGCATTCAGTATCGTCGATATCAACAAAACGGCATATTATATTTGGATGTTCGTTTTCTATAACATGACTCAAACCGATAAGCGGGCTTTGATTTAAATTTTGCTCGTTTGCTGACGAATTGACAAACTGACCATTGTAAGTAATTAGTGTGAGTCTTACTAAATTAGGATTTATGCCCTGGAGGATTTGTACTAAATGAATGACCATCATGCATTCTTTGCATATCTCCTCAACGCTAGTGTCTGTATTTTTTGGGTCAGATTGCGACAAGTAAAATATCTGCGTTGAATCTAAGTCGCTGAAATCCGTTAATGACTTTTCAACTTCTTCTTTCCAGTTGTTTAAAATGCCTAATCCCGCGTCTTTATCGGGTTCTCTTTCATTTTCGAATGAAACGACCGATGTTGTAATATCTTTCTGCTGGAGAAAGTTAACAAGCTTGGATGAAAAATTGGATCCATTTGCAAAGATGATCGCCTTTGAAAACAATTTATCATTAAAGTCGTCTTCAAACTCTGTCCAATTGAGTTCATGTACTAAATGCGTTAGGAGACCATCATCTAATGAGGATGATGGAATGATTTCTTTATATTGTATATTTTTGACGACCAAGAGAACTTCACCGGACTCTTTGAAAAGGGAAAAGTCTGCTTTGAAGCCTTTGTCAGTCCGATCAGTTACTTTCCCGTAGCACCAGCAATTGGATTCAATTCCGTGTCGGAATTCCATCTCTCCAATTGCCACTGGCACGAAAGGGTAGTTGCTCGGAACTAAGGATAATAGAGAATGAATTGCCGTATCTAGTATCGTTGGATGAATAAAGTATTCCGAATTGCGTCTTTGGCTCTCTGATGGCTCGTCTATATTTATTAAGATTTCGCTATCGTTTGTGTATACTTCTTTTGCTCTCCGGAAGCTTGAACCATAGTTGAGACTTCGTTTACTTAGCGAAGAATACATTTCTTCAGGATCAATCTGTTTAAATAGTTTTTTCCTGAGACAAGCTAAATCTAGGGTGTCCTCCTTTTCTACGTGATGCTTATGTGTTTCGAGCTTGCCCGAGGCATGAAGGGTCCATTGGTTACCACTTTCTATGGTTTTGCTATATACACAAAATTCGTTTTCCGAACTGTTGAGGATCACGCCAAGCTGCTGAATTCTTTTCGAGTCAACAACAAGCATTTGATCGAATCTTAGATCTGAAAGGGTCTTGGTTTCACCCTCGATGTATTCATCGAAAACTACAAGCCCTGCTTCTACATAGGCGGCTCCAGGGAAAACTGGTCGCTCATTTAATTTGTGATCTAACAGAAAGGGAAAGAGCTGCTCATTGATCTCCACGGTCCAACCTGGCTGAGGAGAATCTATGGCGCTGCCTTTGAAGGGATGTCTAAATACTCTCTGTCGTTCTTGTTTTGATTCATCAGACTCCGACCAAAAATGTTCTCTTTGCCAAGGATAGCTAGGGAGGGTTAATAAATTTCCGTTTTGAGGCACTATCATAGGCCAGTTTAATTGCCATCCAGACGAGTAAAATTTGGCTAGAGAACTATAAATAGTTTCAATCTCTGGCTCTTTTCGACGGAGGGAAAATGATAAATCGATATTTATTTTCTTCGGTATCGAAGCCTCTTGTATTGAATTTCCAAGGACTGGATGCGGGCCGACTTCTAGAAAGCTTCGATATCCTTCTTCAAGCATTGCCCCTATTGCTTGATAGAACCTAACTGGCTCCCTCACGTTTTGCCACCAGTAATCTCCGTTTAGTTCTTGGCCCTTTATTTCAGCGCCCTTTACCGTTGAAAAGAGCGGAATATTGGTATGCCGTGGCTTAATTCCCTCGAGAGAGAGACGTATATCCTCTTTTATTTTTTCCATCTGGGCGCTATGATAAGCGACTTCGACTCTCAGCATTCGATTGAAAATCTTTTTAGCCTCCAGTGCCTTAGAAATTTTTTCAAGGGGCTCTGGATCTCCTGAAAGTGTTACGCTAGTTGGACTGTTAATTGCAGCGATCGAGACCTTCTTGTCTGATTTTATCAATTTGAGAGCAGCTTCCTCCGTAACACCTACAGCCAGCATCGATCCGGATCCAGCGAGTGATTGTTGTAGTCGACTTCGATGGTAGCTAACCTTTATAGCATCTTTAAGAGATAACGCCCCTGAAGTATAAGCTGCCGCTACCTCGCCTACGCTATGCCCGATGACTGCTTCAGGCTCTATTCCCCATGACCTCCATAACGCTGTAAGTCCCACCTGAATTGCGAAGTTTGCTGGTTGTGCTACCTCAGTTCTCGCTATCCTGGAATGCGATTCTTCTACGGTGAGTTCTTTTAGGATGGACCAACTAGCTTCATTTTCAAATTCTGCATCGAAATCCTCTACAGCCTCTCTAAAAACCGATTCCTTATCTAACAATTCTCGACCCATGGCCCACCATTGAGGTCCCATTCCTGTATACACAAACGCCAAGGGGAACTTCCTGGTCTGAGAATTACTAATAGCTTGGGCAGCATTATTGTTATTACCAACGCTAAATAATTGAAGCTTTTCTCTTAATTCCCCAATACTATGTGCATAAAAGACGCTGCGAACGTCATGGTGCGTTCGTCGTGTTGTAGCTGTGTAAAATAGACTTGATATATATTTATTGCTAAGTTTGCCAGTTATTGCATACGCATATTTTGCTGCTAGATCCTTGAGAGAGCCATCGCTTCTAGCGCTTATAGGGAAAAAATACGGGCCTTTCCAATCATGAAATTTCGAATCATCTACTATGTTTTCAAGTGGGGCCTGCTCTAATAGAGCGTGAGCATTTGTACCTCCGTAACCGAATGAATTTACGCCGGCGTATCGAGTCTTTCCATTGTTCCTCCATTGCTGGTGCTCGGTAGCTACTTTTATACAGAGCTCCTCAAACGGTATATTTGAATTTGGCTTTTCGAAGTGAAGATTTGGAGGTACTTCTTCGTTGTGAAGACACATAGCCGCTTTTATTAATCCTGCTATTCCTGCGGCTGCTTCCAGATGCCCAATGTTTGTCTTTACAGAACCTATAACACATTTGCTGTCGACGGGTCGATTGTTTGAGAGAGCTTTGCTCAATGCTGTCGACTCCGCCATGTCACCGGCTTGGGTCCCTGTACCGTGTGCTTCTACATAGCCGACATCCCCACCGGAAATTCCCGCTCTTCTATAAACTTGTTTAATCAGTGATTCCTGAGCAGCCGCGTCTGGCAAATATATTCCATCAGAATGCCCATCTTGGTTAACTCCCGTTTCTCTTATTAAAGCATATATCCTGTCTTTATCTCTTAGTGCCATTGACAGAGGCTTTAATATTGCAATGCCAGCTCCTTCTCCGCGTGCATAGCCCGCTGCATCAGAGTCGAACGCCTTGCATCTGCCGTGTGGAGACAAGAATTTGCCTTTGCATAGAAAAATAGAAAAATCGGGACGTATCATTACATTAACGCCTCCAAGTACAGCTAAATCCGATTCTCCATTTCTTATACTCTGGCATGCATAATGAGCGGCAACTAGTGACGACGAACATGCTGTATCTATAGTAAGGCTCGGTCCTTTAAGATTGAATACATATGAAATACGATTCGAAAGAATCGTCATCGTGAAACTCGCGGGAGTTTGAATATCTGCTTGATTAATATTTTTATGGTGACTTCTAATCAAAAGATTATCTAAAGTAAACCCGCCGATAAATACTCCAGTCTTTGATCCGTCTATTTCTTCAGCAGTAATGCCCGCGTCTTCGAAAGCTTCCCAGGTTACTTCCAATAGTAGCCTCTGCTGAGGATCCATGCTTTCGGCTTCGCGGGGAGAGATACCGAAAAACAGGGGATCGAAATGGTCGATTTTCTCTTTTAGGAAGCCGCCTTGCTTGACGTACATCTTGCCGGGCTTGTCGGGATTTTCATCGTAGAATTTTCTGATATCCCAACGATCTTCGGGTACATCGACTATCGCGTCCTTGCCATTTTTCAAGAGGTTCCAAAAGGCCTTTGGACTATTCGCTCCACCCGGAAATCGGCACCCAATACCGACGATCGCTATGGGCTCCTTCTGGCTTTCATTCATTAATTGATCCCCACTTTTATTTTTGAAATTTTGCTCTGCGTTTTGAATTTGCTGACCTTGTCACAGCAGATATGTAGTTAGTCTCTAATTACAAAAGTTGGAATCTATAAAATTTCACTCCTAACTTCCGCGTAAGCAAAAAGTTGCGAAGAATGCTTTAGTGGCATTGTTCACTTTTCAACTGGGGCGCTGGGACAATTGTCCCACCCTGAAGAAAGAGAAAAGCGTGGGAGTGTTGCTAGGAAGCGTCGGTCATTTTGTGACCGAAGGCATGACGCTCAATATAAAAAGAAAGTGAAAATAGCACAACGGTGTTTCCCTTAAGTACCTTTTGAGGTTCTTCCTTCTATTGAAGGCCTTATGCTAGTAATTTGAACCTTTTGGACTCTCCTAGGCCTAGACCAGCCTTTAAAGAAGCAGCCATTCGATATAATCTGTATTAGGATAAGTCTGGAGCGTCGCGACTGTTCCTGTTTGCGGTTCGATAGCTTGCCATCCTAACTCGGTTCTTATGATCAAGAGGCTGTGAGCCGAATTAGTCGTGTGAACGCCACCGAACGGCTTATTTTGTTTCACCTTGATGACTCCGCAAGCTATGTCTCCATCGCCGGCTCTACCGCCAGCAACGTTGCTGATCACCAGCTGGTTTCTAAAAAGACGAGCAACATTATCGCAGTCCATCCCTTCTCCGGTCACGTCGAAGTCGTTTATTGCGAAGTACTTTTGCGAATATGGAATGAATTCCGACACCAACCACTCATGTGAAGGGATAACGTACTTCTGATCGCTAAACTCAATCTGCGATGGTCGTAGCCCAAAGCCTTCATGCAGCTCGTCTTGCAGGGTATCGTAAGCCAATAGATTACCAAGAAGCCGTTTTACGGGGGAGCTTTCGCTTCGTATTATCTTTGCTTCGTCCAAAGTGCCTGGGATGTCTCGGCTTGCGCTTTCTGCAGATTTAAGCGACGCGAGCCGTACTCCTAAGTCCATTTTAGCGTAGACCATGGGTGGTGGCGTTTTGAAGCGCTCTCTCTCGAGCGAGGCGATTTGGTGGGATGTCCTTAGGCAGCCTTCTTGAAGAATCGATACCGCTAGCAATAGGACTGTCCCGATGATTCGCATTTGGCTTTCCTGTTAGAAAGCTAGCATCGGCGCTATTAGGCTCGCCTTGACTGTCTGGCCTGCTCTTCAATTTTTCCAATCTGCAAGCTTGAGAGGGGAGCTATTCATTCGAACAACCTGGATCGAGAGAAGCTGAGCTGATTTGAGACCTTTGACTAAAAGCGGTTTGCAAGATCAACTCTCCTTCTTTTGGATGGTCCTCTTCTTGCTCTCCTGGTCAGATTGAATTTTGCAGAGCGAATCAAAAAGTCCAATTTCTATGGAAATGTCATCTACAGAAACAGAATCCTCGGCTCCCGTTTACGACAAAAGTAATCCCTATGCGGCCACCCTGCTCAAAAAGTTCGATTTGAATGGAGAAGGTTCAGCTAAGGAGACCATCCACGCCGAGATTTCGCTGGAAGGCTCTGGCCTCGACTACGAGCCAGGTGATGCGTTGGGTATCTATGCCGAAAACGCCGCGGATCTGATTGATGCGTTTCTCGATGCGACGGGACTGGATGGAAGAGAAAACGTTGCTTACGAAGATGAATCATCCGTCCCATTTGAAAACGTTCTCAGAAACAAACTGGATCTCAGGGTTGTGACCAAATTGGTCCTTACCAAGTACGCCAAAATATGTGGCCATGAAGACTTGCTCGAGAAACTCGGCGATCGGGAATGGGTTAAGGATTATGCTTGGGGACGTGATTGGATAGATGTTGTTAAGGAGTATGCTCCCAACGGTATGCGGGCGGGCGACTTTTCTCGACTTTTGAGACCTCTTTCCCCGAGGCTCTATTCTATCGCTTCAAGCCTTAAGGCTCATCCGAACGAAGTACACTTGACTGTCGCTTCGGTTCGCTACGAAGCATTTGGTCGGACGAAGAAAGGAGTCTGTTCAACCTTCATTGCCGACATGTGGCAGGTTGGCGAAACGGCACCGGTTTATTTCCATAACAATAAGAACTTCAAACTGCCTTTGGATGGGAACGTTCCGACCATTATGGTTGGTCCTGGAACTGGCATTGCTCCGTTCCGAGCTTTCCTGGAGGAAAGAGCTGCTATCGGAGCGAGTGGCAGAAATTGGCTTTTCTTCGGGGATCAACATGCTGCAACAGATTACCTGTATCAGTCAGACTGGGAGATGTATCAGAAAAGTGGAGTTCTTGATCGCGTCGATTTGGCTTTCTCTCGCGACCAGGACTTTAAGATCTATGTTCAAGATAGGCTGCGAGAAAATGCAAAAGAGATTTACGATTGGATAGAAAGCGGAGCGTATTTCTACGTTTGTGGAGATGCGAGTCGCATGGCCAAGGACGTGCATCAAGCATTGCACGACATTGTGGCCGAACAAGGTGGAATGAG
>JANQKI010000046.1 GCA_028281165.1 Opitutaceae bacterium
GACGTCGAGCTGATGATGTTCGCCCAAGCCAATTCCGAACACTGTCGTCACAAGATTTTCAATGCGTCTTGGGATATCGATGGCGAAGCCCAAGAGAAGACGCTCTTCAAGATGATCAAGAACACCTTCGATATGCGAAGCGAAGGGATTCTCTCGGCTTACAAGGATAATGCGGCCGTTTTCCAAGGCAGTCAGGGCAATCGTTTCTTTGCGGACCCAAAGTCGAATGAGTACGCTCCTAGTCTGGAAGACATCGCCATTCTTTGCAAAGTAGAGACCCACAACCACCCAACCGCTATATCGCCATTCCCCGGAGCTTCAACCGGATCGGGGGGCGAGATTCGAGACGAGGGAGCTACTGGCGTAGGCTCAAAGCCTAAAGCTGGGTTGACCGGTTTTACCGTATCCAATCTTAAAATACCGAATGCTATCCGGCCTTGGGAGAAGGATTTTGGAAAGCCGGACCGCATCGTATCCGCTCTCGACATTATGATAGAGGGCCCTCTTGGCGGCGCTGCCTTCAACAACGAATACGGTCGCCCCGCAATCCTGGGTTATTTTCGTGCTTTCGAACAGGAGGTGCCCACTTCCGATGGCGCTGAACTGCGCGGCTACCACAAGCCCATCATGGTGGCAGGCGGTTTGGGAAACATTCGCCACGAGCATATCGAGAAGGGCAACGTTTATGCGGGGGACAAGCTCGTTGTCCTTGGCGGTCCGGCTATGCTGATCGGGCTCGGTGGCGGCGCGGCTAGCTCCATGGCAAGTGGTTCTGGCGAGGAAGATCTCGATTTCGCTAGCGTGCAGCGGGACAACCCAGAGATGGAGCGACGTTGTCAGGAAGTCATCGATCGCTGTTGGGCATTGGGCGACGAAAATCCCATCTCCTTTATTCACGACGTTGGGGCGGGTGGACTTTCCAATGCCATGCCGGAATTGGTTAACGATGCAGGAAAGGGTGGGCGATTCGACTTGCGGAAGATTCCTAACGACGAGCCTGGCATGAGCCCTCTTGAGATCTGGTGCAATGAATCACAGGAACGCTACGTTATTGCCATCGCTTCTGATCGCATCGAAATTTTTAATACAATTTGCGAACGCGAACGCTGTCCCTTTGCTATCATTGGCGAGGCTACCGATGAAAGACAGCTTATCCTCAATGATCCTCACTTCGAGAACACCCCAATCGACATTCCGCTTGAGGTGCTGCTAGGCAAGCCGCCGCGTATGCATCGTTCTGAGACTTCATTGCGACGTCTCCAAAATTCGCTTACTCTCGACGGTGTTTCGCTTGTTGATGCGGTTAAGCGAGTCCTCTCGCATCCGACCGTTGCCGATAAAACGTTCCTCATCACGATTGGCGATCGTACGGTTACAGGTCTCATTCACCGCGATCAAATGGTAGGTCCTTGGCAGGTGCCTGTTGCCGATTGCGCCGTAACCACGTCATCGTTCGACGGATACAAAGGGGAAGCCATGTCGATGGGTGAACGAACGCCAGTGGCGATTAACAACGCGGCCGCTTCAGCTAGGCTGGCGGTAGGCGAGGCTCTAACGAATCTCGCCGCAGCTCAGATTGGCGATTTGACCAAGGTTAATCTCTCCGCCAACTGGATGGCCGCTCCTGCCGTTCCCGGTGATGGGGCAGATCTGTACGAGGCCGTGAAAGCCGTGGGCATGGATCTGTGTCCTAAGCTGGGCGTGACCATTCCAGTGGGAAAAGATTCGATGAGCATGAGCACAGTTTGGCGTGATGAATCGGGAGAGAAACGAATGACGGCTCCCACTTCGCTCATCGTTTCCGCTTTCGCTTGCTGCTATGATATCCGTCTTTCGCTCACGCCTCAACTCGTCCAAGACGAGAAAACGATTCTAATGCTTGTCGATTTGGGCAAAGGGCAAAATCGCCTTGGAGGTTCCATTCTAGCTCAAACGCTGGCCCAAATGGGTGAAGCTGCTCCCGATGTCGATAGCGCCGACGATCTAAAGAATTTCTGGAATCTCATCCAGGAACTCGGTCGAGAGAATAAGATACTGGCCTATCACGACCGTTCTGACGGCGGTTTGCTGGCTACCGTTGTTGAAATGGCGTTTGCCGGCAATGTCGGAGTCCAACTTGATTTGGTTGATGAAGGCGAGCAGTTTGGTCCTTTGTTTTCCGAAGAACTTGGCGCGGTTATTCAAGTCCGAGACAACGACCTGCCTGATTTGTTCGATGCCGCGCGAAAGTATAATTTGGATACCTGTTTAAAGCCGGTTGGCCAGCTGAACGACGAATATCGACTCAATATTAGACATCGAGGAGAGATTCTGTTTGGCGAAAACCTCTCCAAACTTCGGGCGATATGGTCAGATACAACGTATCGCATGCAAAGTCTTCGCGATAACCCAGAGTCGGCTGCATCCGAACATCAACTACGTCAGGATAAATCGAATCCTGGAATTTCTCCCAAGGTCAACTTCGGCCTCGAGCCCGAAAACTTCTCGGCTTTCTCAGTGGCCTCAGCGGTTAAGCCGAAAATCGCTATCCTTCGCGAACAAGGCGTCAACGGCCAAATCGAAATGGCGGGAGCTTTTTATCGAGCGGGCTTTCAATGTATCGACGTTCACATGACAGATATCCTGGCGGGACGTTTGTCTCTTGACGAATTCCAGGGCCTGGCTGCCTGTGGAGGATTCAGTTACGGAGATGTTCTTGGAGCAGGAGAAGGCTGGGCCAAGAGCATTCTTTTCAATCAAAAGGCTCGTGACGAATTCCAAAGCTATTTCGAGCGGCAAGACACCTTCGCTCTCGGCGTCTGCAATGGCTGTCAAATGCTCAGCAATCTTCACTCGCTCATTCCCGGCACTGGCCACTGGCCAAGGTTTGTGCAAAATCGAAGCGAACGCTATGAAGGACGCCTTGTCTCGGTTAAAATCGAAAATAGCCCCAGCGTTCTTTTTACTGGTATGGAAGGTAGCGTTCTTCCCATTGCCGTTGCGCATGGCGAAGGTCGAGCCGAGTTCGAAAGCGAAGAAGCTGCCGAGACTTGCAGCTCCTCTGGCCTAGTGTCGGCCCGCTACGTCGATAACAAGCAAGCCTTGGCTCTTGGCCAAGGCGATGCGCAGTCACGCCGTAGTCCTGCCATGGAGGACGAAGGCGGACTCATCTACACCGAAATGTATCCACTTAATCCTAACGGTTCGCCGTTCGGTATCACTGGCCTCTCTAGCGAGGATGGTCGAGTAACCATCATGATGCCGCATCCCGAACGTGTCTTTCGTTCGACTCAACTCAGCTGGGCTCCAAAAGAGTGGGGCGAAGATTCGCCTTGGATGAGGCTGTTTCGCAATGCGAGAATGTATGTCGGCTAGCTTGCTGTAGTTGGAAAAATAGCCATGCTGGATAGCCATCTGGACTAATGACAAGTGTGCGCGATGAAAAACCGGCCAGTGTTGGCTCGCAGAAACGTAATTTGATCTTGAGCGTGGCTGAGAAGCTATTCGCTCAACATGGCATTGAGAGTACGTCCGTTCGCTCGATTACCGAAGAAGCGGGCGTCAACGTTGCCAGCATCAATTATTATTTCGGGTCCAAAGACGGCTTGATTGAAGCGGTTGTTGAGAGGCGGACCGAAGCGCTTTCGTCCGAGGCGATGACCCGTCTGGACGCTCTCGAAAAGAAAAGGGAGAAACCCAGTCTTGAAAGCGTCGTTGGCGTTTTTGTCGATACTATGTTCGAATTGGCAGCGTCGGATAAGGGTGCCGGGATTCGGTTTCTACGCTTGATGTATCGCATGATGATGGAGGAGCCTCACATGATTCCCGATGCCATTCCGCGCAAAGGGCCTCCTAAGCACATACTTCGATTTCAAGGACTCATCAGTAATGCCTTGGGACGCCAACGTTTTGACCTCGAAGCTTCGTTTTGGGATTTCCATTTAATGCTCAGCACGACCATGCACGCTGTAAACTTGGTGAGTAGAGGCCAGACTGGGATAAAAATGCTGCCTCAACTCTTTAACGAAAAGCTCCTAGAGGCAAAAAATGTCCGTAGCACCGTTGTCGACTACATAGCCTCTGGCATTCGAGGCGTTTATCGCTCAGAGGAGAAAAACATTATTTAAAACAAAAATTCAAACAATGTTTCATTTTTTGGCGTTTCTGGCTGCTTTTTTGCTGTGAAGGGTTTTGGGGTCGCTTTGGCCCATTCAAAATACAAGACAAACTCACAACCTAAAACGCCAATGATAGACGGAATAGGAGGACCCGGCGGGTACAATCCTACCCAGTTCGCTCAGATGAAGGAGCAAGCCTTCAAGGCAGCGGACGCTAACGCTGACGGCTCGATAACGAAGAGCGAGTTCAGTGACGCTCTGTCCGAGAAGGGATTCTCGACAGAAAAGATAGATACCATGTTCAACCGAATCGACTCAAGTGGTGACGGCAGTATCAGCCGGCTTGAATCCGATACGGCGATGGAGGAAATGAAGAACAAGATGCAAGAAATGATGAGTATGATGAAATCCGTGGGAGGCGGGGGTCAGTCTCCATCTCTTCTGGATTTTCTTCAGGATTCTGAGAGCGACGATTCCGATGAGGATGATTCAACGAATGATCTTCGCTCGTATCTCGAAGAACTGGAGCGCTCTGGCGCCGGATCTGCGGGCAATTTCTTCAGTGTCTCCGCATAGCTTGGCTAGGCGTGTACGCGCTCTACAAGCTTGATTCAGCATTTCGCCTCTCCTTACGGATGGGGAGAGGCGATCTTGGAATTCAAATCAATTCTACTGCATTCTACCTGACAACTCTTCCAGAGCCGCCGGATTTGAGAAGGGCTTCGACTTCCGTTCGAGTCGAATAGTTGAAATCACCGTAAATGCTATGGGCGAGGCAAGAGGCGGCTACGGCAAAAGCGATGGCTTGCGGCGGTTCGCTTAAATCCGGTGTGTTGAGAGCGAAGATGAGACCTGCTCCGAACGAGTCGCCTCCACCCACGCGGTCTACAATATTGCGGATCTCATAGGGCTGGTAGTTGCCGTCGATGGTCGGAGCAAAGCGCGAAGCGCGGCTCGTAGCGTCGTAGAGCATGGCTCCCCAGTTGTTGTGCGAGGCTGAGATGCTTTCACGCAGCGTAATGGCGACTTTGGATACATTGGGAAAACGTTCGACGATCTTTTCGGCCACCTGGGTGTATTTTGATGCGTCAATCCTTCCTGAGTGAACATCCGTATTTTCAGCTTCGATACCAAGTGTGTCGGAAGCGTCTTCCTCGTTCGCGATAACGACGTCAACGTAAGGAAGCAGTTTGGCGATTGTTTCTCTCGCTAATTCACGAGAGGACTTACCTTCTTCCCATTTCCAAAGCTTGCCTCGAAAGTTAAGATCTAGTGACGTTTGAAGATCGTGTGATTTTGCTTCTTTTAAAGAAGCAAGGGTCGCTTCCGCTGCGTTTTGAGAGAGAGCAGGCGTAATGCCAGTAGTGTGCAACCAAGCAGCGTCCTTTAAAGCCTCTGTCCAGTTGTATTCGCTCGGTGGGGTCATGCTTACGGAGGAGTAGCCTCTGTCGTAGATAACGCGGCTCGGTCTTTGATTGGCTCCGGTTTCAAGGAAATAGAGACCCAGTCTTCCAGCCTCGCTCTGCACGATGCAACTAGTGTCGATGCCAACCGTATTAAGCGAAGCGATACATGCATTTGCGATGTCGTGTTTTGGCAATGCTGTTACAAAGCGACTCGATCCTCCAAGCAGGGAGATCGAAGCCGCTACATTGGCCTCGGCTCCGGCAAAAGTAAGTTCCATCTCTCCTGGCATGGATTGACGAAAGCGTTTGAAACCTGAGGGGCAAAAGCGACCCATGACCTCTCCAAAAGTGACGATACGTTTCATGACTGTTTTTCTTTAAGGGTTTTAAAAATGTCTGTGGCCTTACGAGCTGCGTTCTCGATGGCTCCCCAATCCTTTGCCGCGATGACGTCTCGTTTCGCTATCCAGGAGCCGCCTATGGCGCAGACTAGTGGGCTGGCCAAGTAGTCCGCCATATTTTCAAGATTGAGTCCTCCAAGGGGTATAAAATCGATTTCACGGTGCAAATAGGGGGCGGCCATACTGCCTAAATGAGAGAGCCCGCCCGACGATTCTGCAGGAAAGAATTTCATGGTTCGACAATCCATTTCCAAAGCGAGCTCGAGCTCCGATGGCGTCATAATGCCGGGAGCAAATGGGAGTCCTGCGTCTTGAGCTTTTTCTACTATCACTCGATTCAATCCAGGCGCTACGCCAAAAGCAGCTCCTGCTTTGACGGTTTGCTCAATCTGCTCTGGAGTTAAAATAGTCCCTACTCCTGCCAGAATGTCAGGAACTTCGGATACGATGCGCGCAAGACTTTCCAACGCGGCTTCGGTTCTAAGTGTCAGCTCGATAGCTGCAATCCCTCCTTTAAGCAATGCGTTAGCCAAGGGAACCGCATCCGCTGCATCGTCTATGACCAAGACGGCTACAATGCCGGCGCTTGTGAACCTGTCGTGAATTGTTTTAGGAATCATGTGTCTAAATAATTGACAAAAATAACAGAAATATAGACAAATAGACCGGTAATATCATGTCAATCGAGAAGAAGAATTTAGCGACCTCGCTATTCAAGGGTCTAGATCTGCTGACACTCCTCAACTCCCGATCTTCCGGAGTAGGGATCTACGAGCTTGTGGAGGCTATGTCCTTGCCGCGCAGCAGCTTGATACGGATGCTCGATAGTCTTTCTCACTACGGTTTGGTTGAGCGAGACAGCGATAAACGCTACAAAGTCACTCCTCGGTTTCGCGATTGGAAATTGGAGGGAGTCAATGAAAAGCTAATCGCTCGATATCAACCTTTGATGCGCGATATATGCGATGAGGTGGGAGAGATGGTGGTTCTCGGTAAATTGGAGGGTCGTCGGATTCGCCATATTCATTGCGAGGAACCCGACAGACGAGTGAGGGTGAGTCCTCCCATTGGACGTACCTTCCGGTTGGAGGCGATGGCTATGGGTAAACTTGCCATCAGTAAGCGAAGCGATCTCGTTAGCGAGAAGCTGTCCGATGATCTACTTGCCAAAATCACAGAGGCAGGTCGGCAGGGTTTTGCTTGGAATCGAGCTGAATCCGAAGACGGAATCATCGCCTGGGCCACCTGGCTTGGGGAAGCCTCTACCATAACGCCGATGCTCGCCGTGACTTGGCCTGAACACAGGTTTGTGGATACGCAAGTTCAGGCTGTCATTCATGTGCTCAAACAAAGTCAGGATACGCTTGGTCCTTTTGAGATCTTTTCGAAGGACGCGACGAATTAGGCAGGATGAAAGGTTTATGTAGAGTTTTTCAAATCTGATCGGCATGTCTACTTGCCACGCCGTAGTCCAGCAACCGCGCGACGAAGGAGGGAGTCATGCCTCTACTTCGTTGCGAAACTGTGTATTCAACTGCCGCCGTAGGGAACCTTCAAAGCTATACTTATCGGTAGCAGGCAGAAGATATTCATTCCTTGAATACGATACAAATGGATCCTGGAACGTTGATAAGCCCTCTGGTTTGAAAGGTTAGCTCACCGCTCTCCTGATCTACGGCGAAAACGGAAATCGTGTTTGAGTGAGCCCCAGCAGCCAGCAGCCACTTTCCGGTTGGATCGAGGTTGATATTGCGAGGCCAAGATCCGCGGATGGGCTCTACTTCTTTTACTTCCAGCTTCCCTGTCTTTGGATCTGCGTTGTAGACGGTCACGGAATCGTTACCTCGGTTGGCTGAATAGACGAACTTGCCATTGGGATGAACCAGAATTTCAGATGCTGAGTTGAAGGCTTCATTCGCTTTAGCTGCTTCGCTTAAGGCTGGGGTTGTGGTGAGGCGTTTTGCTGTGCCGTTTTCCACGTTATAGGCAAAGGTGGTCACCGACAGAGAAAGCTCATTGAGCAAGTAGATGAATTTTCCATCTACAGAGAACCTCATGTGACGAGGACCGCCGCCGGCTACTGATTGAGCGTGGCCATGAGCTGCGATGGCTGGTTCGTTTTCATCGATCGAGTAGATAACGATTTGGTCTAAGCCCAGATCTGGCACAAAGGCGTGTTTCCCATCTGCCGAGTAGCCTACCCAATGCGGGTGTGGTTTATCCTGTCTGCCTTGCACTACATTCGAGCCTCCCTGATGCTCAATCAACTGGGCTCGCTTCCCGACTGATCCGTTTTCCTTGATTGGGAAAACGGCCACTGATCCTCCTCCATATTGAGCAGTAAGCAGAAACTTGCCCGAAGGATGGACGGCAATGTGAGCGCTTCCCCCGTCTCCGATGGGCTCGCTATTTAATGCAACCAGGCTTCCGTCGCCTTCGATTTTATAGGCTGCTACGACTGGCTCTTCAAATCTACCCACTGCGTAGAGATGCTTTTTCTGGGGATCCATGGCCAAGAATCCGGGACTCCCAATTTCCGCAGCTAGTTTTGCTTCTGAAAGCTTGCCACTAGCCGTGTCAAAGGTGGCTTGGTAAATACCCTTTGCTTGTCTTCCTCCGGTGCCGAAGTAAACGTGAACTGAGTTAGCGTATGACAAATTGATCATTAAAACCAGGGAAACGAGAAACAGTATTCTATGCATTCGAACTTCCTGAGAGCTTGGCGGCAGTTTGTCCATTCTAGATACGCCTATCGCCTCTCAATTTTCCCATAGTTTAGCCCTAAATCTTGAAATAAAACGGAATTTCAAGTCTCAGGTTTCAAAGATTAAGCAATCTCAACGTATCCAAATATCAATACGCCAGAACGTTTGCATAGGTTTCATTTAGTCTGATTTTGAAAGCAGACGATTTCGTGAGCTTCTCGGTGGTTAGTCCAGAAGTTTTCGCCATCGAAAGCGAGGGCTCTTGCCCCGAAAGAAATCGCAGCTACGTCTTCAGCTTTTGAGATCTCTTCGCTTGAATCCAAGCGTGTCAGAAAATATTCGTCAGTCTCCTCGGCGTCGGTTGTAACGAGGTAGATGGCGCTGCCGATGATCACTTGGCCGGCAATGCCGTGCGGCGACTCAAATTCTTCTTCCACCTGGCCATCCTCTCCTAAAGCCAGCACCCGTTTGTTGTACCATTGGCTGATGTGAAGTTTCGAACCGTCATAGCCAAGTTGTGAACCGGTATCGTCAGGGCATGGCAATTTGAATACGGTATCAAAGCCATGCCCCGGGATACATCTTCGGATGATACGAAAATCTTCTTCTGTTTCTCCACAAAGGACGCGTAGTTCTTCATCAACTACTGCTATGCCAAAGGGAGTTCCCGGGGCATCCACTTGCCACAGGACTTTCCATTCGATGGGATCGATCTGATAGATTTTCCTGGTCTCCATAGACCCCATCCAGAGGTAGGTTCCATCGGAGGCGAGCGATTGAGGTCGCGGAGCGGGTGAGGAGAGTCGACGAATTTCTTTTATATTTTCCATTTGATAAAAGAATGGTTTTCAAGGTTTCGTGGGTCTTGGGATTTCAAATTGATCGTTAGTACGCGTATAACCGGCAGGACCGTGCATACGCCCAACAGGATGTAATTGTTCTGTCAGGACTCGATTTTGTTCCTTATCGAAGTAGATGTCGTCAATTCCCGCATGAATCACCTTGCCGATAACGAGGCGATTGCCCCCTATTTCCTGAGTCGCGTATTCCTGGCATTCGAGGTGAACAGGAGACTCTGCGATGCGGGGAGGCTTCACTTTCTGTGATCGAGCGGTGGTCAGACCAACGGCTTCCAGTTCACTTTCGCCGTGGGCATAGTCGTAAGCGGTTTGCACCATCCTTTCCGCCAAGCTCTCCGTCACCATATTGATGACAAACTCTCCGCCTTTGCGAATGTTGAGAACGGTGTCTTTGGGATTCCCGTCCGTTCGATTGCCAATTCCGAGGGCTACCAAAGCCGGTTTTGAACCGAAGCAGTTAAAAAAGCTGAACGGAGCGGCGTTGACTTGATTTTCGTCGTTCAGAGTCGTCACCCAGGCAATAGGACGAGGGACGACGACGTGAGTTAGAATCTTGTAACGCTCAAGCGATGTTATGGATTCGAAGTCTATTTCCATGATTGTCTTAGACAAGCCGTTACGGTTGGGTTTCAGCTTTCGTCGTAGGCATCCATCGGGAGACAGGAGCAGACTAGATTACGATCGCCATAGACATTGTCTACCCGACTGACAGTGGGCCAGTATTTACTTTCTCGTGACGATGTAGATGGGAAAGCCGCGATTTCTCTGCTGTAGGGGTGACTCCAGTCATCGGATACGACACGCGATGCTGTGTGAGGGGCATTTTTGAGTGGATTATCATCGACTGGCCATTTTCCGCTTTCGATCAGTTCCATTTCGCTCTTGATACTGATCAACGCGTCGCAGAGACGATCCAGCTCCGCCTTCGATTCGCTTTCAGTTGGCTCAATCATCATGGTTCCTGCTACAGGCCAGGACATGGTTGGAGCGTGGAATCCGTAGTCCATCAAGCGTTTTGCCACGTCCTCCACCTCTACTCCGGCTTTGTCTTTCCACTGACGGAAGTCGATGATGAATTCGTGGGCCACGAGCCCTTGTTCGCCCCGGTAAACGATAGGGTAGTGTTCTTCTAGCCGCCTCGCCATGTAATTCGCGCTAAGGATGGCAATTCTCGAAGCTCTGGTCAGCCCTTCCAGTCCCATCATGCGGATGTAGGCCCACGATATGGGCAGAATGCACGCGCTACCATATGGGGCGGCCGATATCGGGCCTATGCCTTTGCTGCCACCGATTTCCGAGTCGAGAGGATGTCGAGGGAGGAAAGGCGCTAAGTGCTCGGCGACTCCAATAGGGCCAACACCGGGGCCACCGCCGCCGTGAGGAATGCAGAAGGTCTTATGAAGATTGAGGTGGCATACGTCGGCCCCGATGAAGCCAGGGCTGGTCAACCCGCATTGGGCGTTCATGTTAGCGCCGTCCATGTAGACTTGGCCACCGTTTTCGTGAATGATTTGACAAACCTCTTGTACGGATGATTCGAATACGCCATGAGTCGACGGATATGTGATCATTAGCGCGGCCAGATTTTCTGCGCGCTTCTCCGCTTTTTCCCTCAAATCCTTGAGATCTATGTTTCCTAACTCGTCGCACTGGACTGGCATCACCTTCATGCCAGCCATGACCGCGCTGGCTGGATTGGTGCCGTGAGCTGAAATCGGGATGAGGCAGATGTTTCGTTGTTGCTGTCCGTTCGATTCGTGGAATTTTCGAATGACCAAAAGGCCGGCGTACTCGCCTTGAGAGCCCGCATTGGGTTGGATGGAGACGGCAGCGAAACATGTAATTTTGGCTAGCCAGTCTTCCAGCTGTTCAATCATTTCCTTGTATCCAGATGTCTGGGATGAAGGGGCGAATGGGTGAATCGATCCGAATTCCGGCCAGGTGACAGGCAGCATTTCCGAGGAAGCATTCAGCTTCATGGTGCACGAGCCCAATGGGATCATGGACGTCGTTAGCGACAGGTCCTTGTTTTCCAGTCGTTTTAGATAGCGAAGCAACTCGGTTTCCGTGTGATAAGAGTTGAAGACCGGATGGGTCAGGAAAAGCGATTGTCTTTCTAGTTCAGGCGATATGACAGGGCTAACCTCATTCGCTAAGCGATTGATCTTTTCCGCGTCAAATTTGCTCTCGGGCTCGAAGGAGTTGAGGATTGCCGCTAACTCCTCTGGCCCGACTGTTTCATCGAGTGTGAAGCCGACAGCCTGGTCGTTCACGCGTCTTAGATTTAGGCCGGCTGTGTTCGCTCGCTCGTGTACAGTTTCCGCTGATACATTAGAAAGTTGGACCGTGAGAGTATCGAATCGATCGCCATTCTCTATTTGATGGCCCATTTTCAAAATGGTTTCCTTGGCGATTGCACACAAATTTTGGATACGCTCAGCAATGGCTTTTAGGCCATTTGGTCCGTGGTAAACGGCGTAAGCTGAAGCAATGTTGGCTAGGAGAACTTGGGCCGTGCAGATGTTGCTGGTAGCCTTGTCGCGTCGGATGTGTTGCTCTCTGGTTTGCAAGGCCAAGCGTAGAGCAGGTTTGCCTTCGGCGTCTTGCGAGACGCCGATAATACGTCCGGGCATTTTCCGTTTGTAGTCTTCTTTTGTAGCAAAGAATGCGGCATGCGGACCGCCGAAACCCATAGGGACTCCAAATCTTTGAGAGCTACCAACGGCGACATCCGCTCCCCATTCGCCCGGTGATTTGAGCAGAGCAAGAGCCAACAAGTCACAGCAAACAATAACCAGGACGTTTGCCTCTTTGGCCTTGGCTATCAGCTTCGAGAAGTCTTCGGCGATGCCATTTGTATCCGGATATTGGATGATCAGAGCGAAGACGTTCTCCAAGTTCCGGTCTTCGGTGAAATCCGCTACGTTTGCACTGATCCCCAAAGGCTGGCAGCGTGTTTTGACAACCTCAATGGTTTGCGGAAAGCAGTTCTGCGAGATCAGAACATCTGTCGCTTTACGTTTCTTGGTGACGCCGGCGCACATGCTAACCGCTTCTGCCGCCGCTGTTCCCTCGTCGAGTAGGGAAGCGTTGGCGATGTCCATTCCCGTCAAGTCGGAGACCATGGTTTGGAAATTCAACAGGGCTTCCATGCGACCTTGAGAAATCTCCGCCTGGTAGGGGGTGTATTGAGTGTACCAGCCTGGGTTTTCCAGAATGTTTCGCAAAATGACCGAAGGCGTGAGCGTATTGGTGTATCCGAGTCCTATATACGACTTAAAATCTTGGTTTCTCTTGGCGATGGATCTTAGCTCTTGAAGCATGTCATCTTCGCCTAAAGGATTAGGCAGGCCATCAAGGTCTTTTTGGCGGATGGCTGAGGGAACGGCGGAATCGACCAGCGAATCGACCGACTGGAACCCAATGGAGCGAGCCATGTTTTCGGCCTCCTCCTCTTGTACGCCAAGGTGTCTTCGAGCGAAACTATCTAGTTTATCTAGCTGGCTGCTCGGCCGATTATTTTCGGATTTCTCGATGATGCTGGCCTCTTCCAGTTCTGGCATAGCCGCACACTAGATTTGGGGTTTAGCAGATCAATATTTTTAACCGCGAATGAATGCTAACGGATGCGAATGGGTTTTCCATCTTTGCATCGGCTTCTTTTTTATTTGCGTTCATTAGCGTCTATTCGCGGTTCTTTAATTCATGACTAAAAATGAGCGAGCGGCTTACGTGGATCAAGAATTGGATCGCCTTTATCCGGATCCTCCGATTCCTTTGGATCACAAAGATGCCTACACTCTACTCGTTGCGGTTTTGCTCTCAGCTCAATGCACCGATGTTCGAGTAAACAAGACGACTCCCGAGCTTTTTGCTTTGGCGGACAATCCAAAGGATATGATCAAGCAGTCAGTCGAAGAGATTCGCAGTATCATCAAGCCATGTGGTTTGGCTCCTCGCAAGTCGCAGGCTATTTATGATTTGTCCTGTATCCTAATCAATGAATACAGCGGAGAAGTTCCGGAAGACATAGAAGCCTTGGAAACGTTGCCTGGTGTAGGACACAAGACGGCATCAGTAGTGATGTCGCAAGCCTTTGGCCATCCTTCCTTTCCTGTTGACACCCACATTCACCGTCTGGCTCAGCGTTGGGGTCTCAGTAGTGGAAAAAACGTTACGCAAACCGAAAAAGATCTAAAGCGACTTTTCCCCAAGGATCGCTGGAATCATCTTCACCTGCAGATCATCTACTATGGCCGCGAACACTGTTCCGCTCGCGGTTGCGATGGAACGGTTTGTGATATGTGTCGCGCTTTGTATCCAAAAAGGAAATCCGCCGTTCAAACGAAGAAGGCATGAAAAAGCCTAGCTTGATTTTGCTGGGCTTTGGAAAGTGAACTATCTTGAGCTATAGGCTTAGAAATCAGCTTCCTTGATGTTTCCCGTTACGCCTCCTGGTAGGGCTGGTCCCGTTGCTGCTATAGCTTCGTTCATAATGTTGGTGCTTGCTCCGTTGCCATCAACTAAGACTCCTGTTGCTGAACTGGCTCCGAGTGTCGGATACCAAGCAACGTTTCCTCCCACGAATGCGATATGACCTCCTTTATCGCCATAAATATCGGTCTGAGCCCATTCGAAGGTTGTGGGGTCGTCCATTCTGGTGAACGCAAGGGGGGTTGTTGAAGGTACTGAAAGAATCAAGCCAGTAACATAGTCGTACGACAAACCACGCGTTCCCGTTTCGGAACCAAGTGTGGCGTTCAAAGCGAATGAGGTGCCATTATTAAAAACGATGGTTCCTGTTGCGGTTGTCGCACTAGCATCACTATCGCTTTTCCAAATCGCAATCTCGTTTAGTCCGGCTCCAACTGCAAGAGCAGCAGCCACTTCTTCATTTGTTCCGGCATCCGAACCAGTCGTAGATAAGCGGCCTGTCGTAGAGTCAAAATAATGAGTGTCGCTTGGCAGCATCTCTCCGTTCTGACTCGCAAACATCAACGAGGCATTAACAATCTGCCTCAAATTATTAATATCCTTCGTTCGTCTCGCTGTCTCGCGCATCTGGCCGACGGTAGGAATCAGGATGGCAGAAAGGATGGCGATGATGGCGATTACGGTGAGCAACTCGATAAGGGTGAAGCCTTTCTTGCTCGCCTTTGTGATATAGGGGTGCGTGGTCATAGTCGTTGCCTGAAAATTGATCTAGTAATCATAATCACGAAACCGACTTATCGCCACTGCGGCAAGTGACATTTATGTTTCCTTAGCAAATGCGGATTTGGTCGGATGCCTAGCTCAGTTCATTTCTTAGTTTCGTGTAGGGGTTTCCCTTATCAGGGAGGGTTATTACTGAGCCTTACGTGGTAACTACTATTCGATTCTGTGAGTTTTCGGCAGCGAATACGCCAGTTGTATGCTCTTAGAATTGTTCAAAGATTAGTCAAATTCGTTAGAACTTTTTCTTTGCAAGGGCGTGAGGAGCAATCAGATATATCCGCGATGAAAGTTTACTTAGACGGTGAGTTTGTAGAGAAGGAAGACGCCAAAATCTCCGTCTTTGATCATGGGCTGCTTTACGGTGACGGAATTTTCGAGGGCATTCGCGTTTATAAGAACTGCGTGTATCGCTTAGATGAACATTTGGAGCGGCTGGAGTATTCAGCTAAAGCCATTCTCATGGATTTGCCGCTTTCTCGTGCGGAAATTTCGGAGGTTGTCTGCGAGTCTTGCCGGGTGAATGGCATTTCCGATGGCTATATCCGTTTGTTGGTTACGCGTGGAGAGGGCAATCTCGGCTTGTCTCCGGATTCATGCGTTAAGCCTAGCGTCATTTGCATTGCCGATAAAATCAGCCTGTATCCGGACGAGTACTATACGCAGGGTTTGTCCATTATCACCGTACCAACGCGTCGTATGGGTCCGGCTGCCCTGAATCCTGGAATCAAATCGCTCAACTATCTTAACAACGTGATGGCTAAAATGGAGGCTGCTCAAAGGGGAGCTTTGGAGGCCATCATGCTTAATGATCAAGGCTTTATCGCAGAGTGCACGGGCGATAATCTTTTCATTGTTCACAAGGGAAAGCTCTACACTCCAGATATTTCTAACGGAGCGCTCCGAGGAATCACCCGTCAGGCGGTAATCGACTTAGCTAAAGAGCGAGATCTGGATCTAAAGGAATGCAACCTCACTCGCTACGAAGTCTGGAACGCGGACGAGTGTTTTCTGACCGGTACAGCAGCTGAAATCATTGCTGTCGTGGCTCTGGACGAGCGTAAGATTGGCGATGGAACGCCAGGCCCCATCACCAAACAGTTGCATTCAGCTTTTCACGACGAGGTTTCAACTCACGGAACGATGCTGTATTAGGTTTTCGGTGGTGGGTTTGGGTCTTCGGTTTGCAGCTCTGGGTCGGCAGAAAGCGCCTAGGTCTTTTTCGGCGAAATAATTGACTCGAAAAGACCGTTAAAATACTTTGAAAATAGAAGACGCTGATTTGAGTGTTTTCCCTTTTGAGAATTCTCTATGGTAAGCGTTCTGTAAAGTTGGCGCGACTCGTGCAATGTTCTTTCAAGCTTTGCTAGCTTTTGCGAAAATGCGCCGCAACCAATCAATTGATTTTTAATCCATGTCCAAGCCACTTAAGTGCGATATCTGCGACAACCCCGCCACGGTTCATCTCACACAGATCATCAATAACCAGATTCATAAGATCGATCTGTGCGAATCTTGCGCCGAGCAGAAAGGAATTACCGATCCCAATGGTTATTCGCTAGCCGATCTTTTAGTGAAGCCGGGTCAGGTTGAGGAAACGGCAGAAGACAATGCCTTGGTCTGCGATGAATGCGGCTACACTCAGCGGGACTTCAAGAAAACGGGACGGTTGGGTTGCCCTTCCTGCTATGAGACGTTTGCTGGGCTTATTAACCCGGCTTTGTCTGGCATGCATAAGGGTGAAGACCATAAGGGGAAAGTTCCGGAAAAGGCTTTGGAACGAAAGTCAGGATTGGACCGTCTTCATTCCCTGGAACTGGATCTGCAGAACGCGATCGATAGCGAACGCTATGAAGATGCGGCTCAATTTCGCGATGAAATCATCGCCTTGAAACGGGATTTGGAAGAAGAGGAGAGAGAGCAAGTCGATGCTGATTAAGAGCATATTTGGTGGAAAGTCAGAGATGACCGAAGGGAGCGCGAAGAAGTGCCCGGTCGTTCTCATGACGCGTGTCCGCTTGGCTCGAAACTTGGATAGCGTTCCTTTTCCTGGCTGGGCCAAGAAGGCCCAACGCAACAAGGTTTTAGAGACATGTCTGCCCGCGGTGGCTTCTCTTTCTCAGATGAAGCGAGGCATTACTGCCGAGCTGGAAGAGCTTTCCGATCTGGAAAAGCAAATCCTTGTTGAGCGTCACCTTATCAGTCGTGAGTTATCGTCATCTTCAGAAAAGACTGGGGTTGTGATCAGTAGGGACCAGTCCGTGGCGGTGATGATAAACGAGGAGGATCATTTGCGGATTCAGGTCATCAAGTCAGGCTATCGTTTCAAGCAAGCTTGGACAGCCATCAATGGCGTGGATTCTTCGCTAGAAGACGAGTTGGACTACGCTTTTTCCTCGAAGATCGGTTTTCTGACGGCTTGCCCGACAAATGTGGGTACGGGAATGAGGGCATCCGCTATGATGCACTTGCCCGCGCTAGTTATTTCGAACCAGATGGAAAAGGTGGTTCGGGCGGTGAACCAGTTGGGCATTGCGGTGCGCGGCCTATTCGGCGAAGGCTCGGATGCCAGCGGCAGCATTTTTCAAATTTCAAATCAAACCACGCTTGGAGAATCCGAACAAGATATCATCAAACGGCTTTCATCTGTCCTGCGTACGATCATCGACCAGGAGATGAATGCTCGCGAGAAGATACTGGAGAAGGATCCTAACAAGCTTTACGATAAGATTGGCCGGGCTTACGGAATTCTGCAAAACAGCCATTTGCTAAGTTCTAGCGAATGCATGAATTTGGCTTCACTCGTTCGCTTTGGAGTCGATCTCGAAATGTTCCCCGAAAATACGCGCAACATTGTGGATCGCATGTTTATAGAATGTCAGCCTGGTCACATCCAATATCACGCTGGCGGAAACATTGAATCTGCTGATCGCGATGCGTTTCGCGCTGCCTATCTTCGGAAGCAATTCGAGGGGGTCGAGAAGCCGATCTTCAACATCCATGAAAACGAAACCAAAGATCAGAATTCAGAGTCCAAAGAAGGAGAAAAGGAATAAGGCTTTATGGAACCGATGAATAATTTCACTCCCCGAGCCCAGCAAGTGCTGGCTCTCGCTCGAAAGGAGGCAGACAGATTTCACCACAATTATGTAGGTACCGAGCACATACTGCTTGGATTGATAAAACTGGGACAAGGTGTAGCCGTCAGCGTACTACAAAAGATGGGGCTCGATCTTGAGACGGTTCGTAGCGCGGTTGAGAAGCAAGTTGGATCAGGTCCTGAAGGCAAAGCGTCGGGAAGTATTCCTTACACGCCGCGCGTCAAGAAAGTGTTGGCTCTTGCAGGCAAAGAAGCGAAGGCTCTCAACCATAGTTATGTAGGTACAGAACACATACTGCTTGGACTTTTACGTGAAGGCGAAGGCGTAGCTGCTCGCGTATTGAAATCTTTGGATGTCGATATAGAGCGTACGCGAAACGAGATCCTGCGCGAATTAGATCCTCAATTTTCAGGAGAGACTGAAGAAGCAGTCACTCCTGGTCGTGGCCAAGCTGGCGACGAAAAGAAGGAAACGAAGACGCCTGCTCTTAAGGCATTTGGTCGCGATTTAACGGAGTTGGCTAAGAAGGGCGAACTCGATCCGGTCATCGGACGCAAGGACGAGATCCGTCGTGTGATCCAAATCCTTTGCCGTCGCACCAAGAATAATCCTGTTTTGATTGGCGAAGCGGGAGTGGGCAAGACAGCTATCGTTGAAGGTCTTGCTCTCGAAATTGCCAGCGGTGTTGTTCCAGAAATTCTCGTTGAACGCAAAGTGGTTACTCTCGACCTCGCCCTCATGGTGGCAGGTACCAAGTACCGCGGTCAGTTCGAAGAGCGTATCAAAGCGGTTATGGATGAGATCAAGCGTGCGGGTAACATCATCATTTTCATCGATGAGCTGCACACAATCGTGGGAGCTGGAGCAGCTGAAGGGGCTATGGACGCCTCCAACATTTTCAAGCCAGCTCTCTCGCGTGGCGAATTGCAGTGCATTGGGGCGACGACGCTAAACGAATATCGCAAATACATTGAAAAGGATAGCGCGTTGGATCGTCGCTTCCAAAGCGTTCAAGTCGATGCCCCAAGCATCGAGGAGTCGATTCTGATTCTGAAGGGGATTCGCGGTAAATACGAAGAGCACCATAAAGCGGTCTTCACCGATAAAGCTCTCGAAGCGGCGGTTAAGCTTTCGGATCGCTACATCACTTCACGCTATCTTCCAGACAAGGCTATCGATGTAATGGATGAAGCGGGTTCCAAAGCTCGCATTTCGTCTTTGAATCGTCCGCCGGAAATCGAAGATCTGACCAAGGAAATCGAAGATATTTGCTCCCGCAAGGAGGAGGCGATCAGCAAGCAGCACTTTGAGGAAGCGGCTAAATTCCGTGACCAAGAAAAACAACTACGATCCAAGCAGGAAGGCATTCTCGACGATTGGAAGAAGAATCGGGAAGAGAATCGCATCACCGTTGAGGAAGACGACATGATGAAGATCGTTTCCGATTGGACAGGTGTGCCGCTCAGCCGTCTCGAGAAAAAGGAGACGGAGCGTTTGTTACAGCTGGAAAAGGAATTACAGGCCGAAGTTATCGGCCAGGACGAAGCTTGTGTTACGATTTCCAAGGCCTTGCGCCGCAGTCGTGCAGACTTGAAGGATCCCAATCGTCCCATTGGCTCGTTCATGTTCATGGGTCCAACGGGTGTTGGTAAGACTTTCCTCGCTCAGAAGCTGGCCGAGAAGATGTTTGGCGACAAAGAAGCTATCATTCAGGTTGATATGTCTGAATACATGGAGAAGTTCTCCGTTTCACGCATGATTGGCTCCCCTCCTGGCTATGTCGGCCACGAGGAAGGTGGACAGCTTTCCGAACAGGTGCGTCGCAAGCCGTATTCAGTTGTTCTTTTCGACGAAATCGAGAAGGCCCATCCTGATGTAGTTCAAATCATGCTACAGATCTTCGAGGAAGGTCGTCTGACGGATAGCCTCGGTCGCATTATCGATTTTCGCAATACCATCATCATCATGACGACTAATGTTGGAGCTCAGGTTATCCAGCGCCAATCTACGATGGGATTTGGAGCTGCCCAGACTATGGCTGGCGACTACGAAAACATTAAAGAGAAAGTGATGGACGAGGCCAAGAAGGCGTTTAAGCCAGAGTTTCTCAATCGTATTAACGACTTGATTGTTTTCCATGGCTTGAGCCGTGATGATCTTATCAAGATCGTGGAGCTCGAGATTGCCAAGGTTCAGAAGCGTCTTGTCGAAAAGAAGATCAAGATCGAGCTTACCAAGGAAGCTAAGGAGTTGGTCATCGACAATGGCTACGACGAGAAGTACGGAGCTCGACCCTTGCGCCGTTCTATTGAGCGTTTGCTGGAAGATCCTTTAGCCGAGGCCCTTCTCAGCGGAGAGGTTCACGAGGGTGATTCTATCATAGCCGACGTTGATGAAGAGCAGCTCGCCTTCAAGTCAGATGATCCGGCCGAGGTTGCCTCCTCCGAATCGGAATCATCTTAAAACGGTTCAAACGTTAAAAATTTTCCACAAAGGCCGCCAAGATTCAAGTTTGGCGGCTTTTTGTTGAATACATATGGTTGGGGCGCGCGTATCACTTACATACTTGTCGAACATCATCATTGCATTGAAACGGAAATGCATACGAGGCATCGAAAAATCTTGGGGAGATTAATCAGCAAACCAGAAGTGGTATGAGGGGAAACGCGCTTAAACTTTTCGTCTGCATCTCAGCGATAGCAGTTTTATATTTTGGATGGGATCAGGCGAAAGAGTTATCTCTAGCTCAGCCTTCGACAGAAAACGAAATAACAAACTCTTTGGACACTTCAGAAGCGGCTGCGGATTCAGCCGTTTTCTCGGATACTGTCGAGGCTGTTGGGTCCTCTGATTCAATTTCCAGGCCATTTGAGCAGCCGTTGGGTAAATTTAAAAACCTTAATGTCGTTGAATCACGGATACTAAATAGAAGTGACCAAGAAACGGTAGTCGAATATCTGATAGCTGGAGACAGCGATTTTCCCTTGATGATCAGCCGTGAAGAGCAGGTCTATGATGCCGCTTCGGAAGAATGGCTGATCGCCGTTGAAAGGGTAATGAAGGCTGACGAGATCATTTTCGATGCCGATCCCCAGAAGGTTGACGCGGTATTGTTTGAAGAATTCCTAGTGGACGAGAATTTGGTGATTATCGAACGATCACAACTGTCCGATTTTGTCCAAATCAAAATAAATAATCCTTCGCTCGATAGATTTTACTCGGTTTTAGAAACAGCTCGTAACTTATTTCCTGATACGATTATAGAAGAAGACCACATTCAATTCAGCTCGGCTTTTCCTAGCGAATGGAACGGAGCCTTGTCTTGGCACCTAGACCAAACCAATGCTCCCGATGCGTGGGAGATCAACACGGGTAGTCAAGAGGTGGTGATTGCTGTTTTGGATACAGGCATTCGAGCTACGCACCAGGACCTCCAAGGCAATCTATTCATTAATGACGGAGAGGTTCCTTCAAATGGAATTGATGACGACAACAATGGTTTTGTCGACGATGTTTCGGGATGGGACTTTTTCTCGAACGACGCTTCTCCAAATGATCAATCCGGCCATGGAACGCATGTATCCGGAATCTTGGGAGCAGTAGGCGACAATGGTGCAGGCACTGCTGGCGTGAATTGGAATGTTAAGATCCTGCCGCTTAGAGTGGGGAATCAAAGCGGTTTAGGCACTTCCGACATCAACGAGGCCTTGCGTTACGTCGAACTATTGAAGAATAGCGGAGTCAACATTGTAGCTACCAACAATTCCTACGGTTCTTCTTCTCCAAATAATTCCACGAGAAACGAAATTCGCGAGCACGAATCCTTGGGGATCTTGTTTGTGGCGGCGTCAGGAAACGATGGAGACAATATTGATGGTCAGCTTAATCAGTATCCTGCTGGATACAGTGAAGATATTATCATCTCGGTTGGTAATTCGAATCAATCGGACCGGCTCTCCGCCTCTTCCAATTATGGCGCTCAACGCGTAGACATTGCCGCTCCTGGGGAAAATGTCTATTCGACATACAACAGTAGCAACAGCAGCTACCAAATGCTTAGCGGCACTTCTATGTCGTCTCCCATGGTTGCAGGAGCTGTCGGACTCTTGGCCAGCAATGAGCCCAGTCTCACTTGGCGGCAAATTAAGCAGAGGATTCTGGATACGGCAGACCCTCAGCCTTCCATGGAGGGTAGGCTGCTGACGGGAGGGAGATTGAATTTGCTTAGCATGCTCAAGCCGGATCTGGCCGATCACGGTATCTCAGTTTCGAGCCATCCTGGTAGCGTGATTCTTGTGCCAAGCTCCGATATTCCCGTTGAATTTCTAGTTGAAGCGAAGGAAGGAGCGATCCTTTCTTTCGATATTCTTGATGTCAGTAATGGTATCGCCATTACGGAAACGACTGGGCCACTGTTTACAGCTAGTTTTTCTGACAACGGTTTTTCGCATCTTCGATTCACAGCAGAGCTCGACGGGATCCGTCGCGAGATCGATAAGTATGTTTTCGTTGGGCCTATTGCTGATGTGAGTTCAGGCTTGCACCACTCGTGGAATTTCGAGGAGCAGAGTGGAAATGCTATTGATTCGGCGGGTAGCGCCAGCGCTCAAATCGAGAACGCGACCCGTATCGATTCACCCTTGGGGAAAGCTATGGATTTTTCAGGCTCTAACAGCCGAGCCTCCTACACGGAAGCCTTTGTTTCACAAGTTACCTTTTCCGCTTTCGTACGTAATGATCTTTTGGATTCGAGTCCGCACCCTCGCATTGTGGATTCTCCTCACTATTCCTTTTATTTTTCAACGGCTACGGCTGAGGCAGTGGATGATGGCAACAAACGCACACTCAAGTTTCTTTCTGAGCGAACCGGCGGGTTTAATGTGTGGAACGCTCCGCCCGACTCGATTTTCGCCAACGATTGGATGCATGTCCTTGCTACATACGACAGTCGTTCCGTAACCAATAATCCAAGACTTTTCATCAATGGCCAAGAGCAAATTGTCAGAATGCAAGGCATCGGTTCGGGATCTCAACTCACGGCTACAGCAACGGCTTACATTGGAGATCGCAACAATTTCGATCGAGCTTGGGACGGAGCCATGGACGAGCTTCGCATCTATGATCGACAGCTAAGTGAAGAAGAAGCCGTAACGCTTTCGGCTCGTTATTTGCAAGCTCGTTGGAATGAATACGATCTTGTTGCTTCCGAAACGGAAGGTATCCAAGCGTATTCGTTTCAAAATGACCTAGGTCTTAGCCCAAACGCCACCTATGCTTGGCGTATCTCTGAAAATGGTGGCGCCTATGAGCTGCTTGAAAATGACACCTCGAGTATTGAACTTTCCTTGGCTTCAAATATCAACTACACGGTTGTGTTGGATGTTTCTGACGAATGGTCGACTCAGGCTTACTCTGCGACGTACTTTCGGCCTTCCGACATTGAGCCCGGAGTTCTGACGGGAAGTTTTGATGGAGAAGGCGTTGTGTGGCTCGAGATTGAACCGTCTTTAACGAATGGATACGTCACAGTGTTTGACACGAATAGCGGAACTCGCTTGTTCAGAGAGGCCATCACAATCGGAGAAGGAGGCGTGTTTCAAACGTCATCCGGAAGTCCACTTGCTATAGAGGGTAGCATTGATGGAGGGTTTAGCGGTCAAATTGTTGACTCGGGACTAGCCTTCACTGGCGAGCCTAGCTCTTTTTCTTCGGCTAGTGAATTTACTGGTTTCTATACTGGAGGGATCCTGGCTGAAAATGGAGCCGGAATTGAGATGCGAGTTCTTGATAGTGGCCAAGCGCTTTTATGGCAGTACGGATTCGAGTTGGATTTGGCTCAGGGCTTGATTACCAACACCGGCAACTTGAATTTGTCTTCGCTTTTAGGAACTCAGTATTCAGGAATCCTGGACGCAGAAGCTCTCAATCTGTCAGGCCAGTTTTCAAACTCCAATCGAGCTGGCTCATTTTTCTTGCGCCATTCCGATAACAGTCCTTCGAACCGATTTGTTAATCTTTCCTCTAGGGCTGTTGTTGAACCTGGTGATGGCGTCGCCATCGGAGGCTTTGTGGTGGCAGGAGACCAGCCTCGCCGTATGTTGATTCGCGCCGTAGGTCCGAGCCTTAATGATCCGAATTTAGCCAACCCATTGGACAACCCTGTCATCGATCTCTACCGAAATGGTCAGCTTCTAGCTCGCAACGAAGTTTGGTGGCAGGGAGACGATCAAGTTGAGCTGCAAGGCGTCTTCAATCAGTTTGGAGCTTCGCTCTTGCAGGAAGGAAGCTTGGACGCAGCTCTTCTTCTCGATTTAGAGCCGGGTTTGTATGGCGCGATAGCGAGCGGTATTGGCGGCGAACCGTCTGGCGATATTCTCATGGAGATTTACGATGCCAGCGGTCTGGAAAGCAGTTCTGTAGTGAATCTTTCAACACGAGGAAAGGTAGAGGGTTTGGTTTCACCCCTCATTGCAGGCATCGTGATCTCGGGCGATGAGCCAAAGCAAGTACTCATCCGAGCTATTGGCCCCTCCATGGCGGTTATCGACCCGGATAATCTTTTGCAGAACCCGGTTTTGGATCTTTATTCCGGGTCGCAGCTCATTGCTCAAAACGATGATTGGAGTGATGCTTCTGAAGACGAACCTATCGCTCGACTTGAAGCCTCGTTCGATGCCACGGGCGCCTTTTCTTTGAATCGCGGGACTCAGGACGCGGCTATCTTGATTTGGCTTGAGCCTGGTATCTATGGAGCTGTTGTAACTGGCCAGTCGGATACGAGCGGGCTTTCTTTGGTCGAGGTTTACGAAATGCCTTGATGGCTACTTCGCTTGCTATTTAGCGAGCGAGATTGGAGGGAAGCATTCTTAGCCAAGAGTTGCATTCCTCTGAGCCTTCTATTGGTTCAGCGAAATGTTCGTCGACGAAGTCAGAATTATCGCTCAAGCCGGTGATGGCGGTAATGGCTGCATTAGTTTCCGCCGCGAGAAGTATGAGCCTTTTGGAGGTCCTGATGGCGGCGATGGCGGCGATGGTGGCGATGTGGTGCTAGAGGGCTCGAACAACGAAAACAATCTGACCCGCTACAAGTTCCAGCCTCACTGGAAGGCGGGGCGTGGTGAACATGGAATGGGATCAGGCCGCACTGGCAAGAGGGGAAAGGAGCGCGTTCTTTTTGTGCCCCCGGGGACGGTTATCTCGGATTTAGAGACGGGCGAGGTGGTAGCTGAGATTCTCGAGCATGGAGAAAGAGCCGTCCTTTTGAGGGGAGGAAGTGGTGGCTGGGGAAACACCAAGTTCAAGAGCTCCGTCAATCGTGCTCCTCGAAGGGCTAATCCCGGCGATCCTGGAGGTAGCGGGGAGTTTCAGATGGTCCTCAAGAGCATCGCCGACATTGGCTTGGTTGGATTCCCGAATGCGGGCAAGTCGACTCTTACCAACATGATCACTAATGCCCGGCCAAAAATGGCCGCTTATCCTTTTACCACCCTGCATCCCCAAATTGGCGTTATCGAGTACCCGGAAACCTATCAAAGACTTCAGCTTGCTGACATCCCTGGGCTCATTGAAGGAGCGAGCGACAACAAGGGTCTTGGACATCGATTTTTGCGTCATATCGAGCGCTGTTTTGTACTTGCTCTGATCCTTGATATGTCAGGCATCGACGGAAGAGATCCGTGGGCTGACTACGATCAGCTTTTAGCCGAGCTCGGAGCTTATGATTCTGAACTGCTGAAAAAGCCTAGGCTGGTGATAGCCAACAAGATGGACGAAGACAGCGCAGTTGAAAATCTCGCTGAGTTCAAGGCCCGTCGACAGGTCGATTTTCAGCCTATTTCCTGTCTTACGGAGGAGGGAATCCCCGATTTGCTCAAAGTTTTGTGGGAAAAGGTGGCTCAGGCTAAAGCCATGGAGAATGAAGCCGAGAAACTACGTAGCGACAAAACTAATAACGACTCGGATTCTCCGTAGCGGAACGTAAACACTTAAAATGGCCAGTCTCAAGCCACTGATAATGCGATCGAATCGCCTCTTAGGAGCGAGCTTGGTCGATCAAAACCTCGTATCAATTGACGATCTCGATAAGGCGAATGAACGCCTTCTCGAGATCATGTCGGAAGGATCTTCGAATAATCAGGTCAGCCTCCTGTCGATTCTCGTAAACGAGATGCAGTGCTTGCAGGAAGATGCTTTGTTCGAAAAGTGCATCGAGAATCATGGATTGGGGATCATCGATGTGCGTAACATCGAATTGCCAGAAGAGATTTCCATGACGCTTAATCCAAGCGAGTGCTGGGCCACTTGGACAGTTCCTTTCGATTATGTTGAAGACACGCGCTATTTAGCTACTGCCTATTATCTGAGTCCGCCTGTTCGCAAACACTGGGAGGAAAAGATGAATGGAAAGGCGATCTGGTTCGCGACCTCCTTGGAATCCATAGCTGGATTTCTGGAAAGTGTGGAATCGGCTGCGGCCAATGCCGCCTACGCCTCGGCTAATTAGCGGATATGCCTCTCGGAAGACTACAGAAAGCAATCGTCGAGCACTTGAGCGAGCTTGATTACCTGAACCGAGAAACGGCTCAGGGGCTTCTCGATTACAAAGATGAACTTAATGGCACCGCTTTCGACGAGCTGCTTCAGATGGATCATTCCATCACCCCTCACCAGCTGAACGTCGCTAAAGCAAAAGCTTACGGGGTAGTTCCCTTCAATGTGAGAAGTCTCGCTGTCAACAAGGGTACGTGGGAGATTCTCGATCAGGAATTTTGCGCTCAGAATCAAGTCGTTCCAGTTAGCCAGGTTGGCGATTACATTGTTGTCGCCTTCGTCAACCCATTCGAGCTTACGGTCTCAACCCGCATCTCTGAAATAAGCGGCAAGCAAGTGGTCGCTTTGTTGAGCCCTGAACGAGACATCAAGGATCTGCTCAATCAGGACAATCGCCCGCAAGAGAGCGAGTTTAGCGATGTTGTCGATGCCGTCGGTATGGAGTTTGGCGAGGGTGAAGATGTCGATGATGAAGAACTCGAGGACGAGGAATCCGCTCCTATCATTCAATTGGCGAATCGCATCGTGGAGGACGCCTACTATGGTGGAGCGAGTGATATTCACATCGAGCCTCGCGAACTTGAATTGTTTGTTCGCTATCGAATAGATGGCGTCTGTCAGGAGAAACTGCGTCTGCCCAGCAAGGTTGCCGGTTCCTTGATCGCTCGCCTCAAGATTATGGCCAATCTTGACATTGCCGAGCGCCGCATTCCACAGGATGGTCGTATTGTATTCAAACAATACACACGAAAGAATATCGACATCGACCTGCGTGTTTCTACCGCGCCGCTCAATCATGGCGAGGGCATCGTCATGCGTATTCTCGATAAGCAAAAATCGACGTTGCCGCTGCCAGCCTTGGGATTCTCGGAGGAAAATCTAGATCGCTATCGTGAAGTGATCACTCAGCCCTACGGCATGATTTTGCATTGTGGTCCAACGGGTTCTGGCAAGTCGATGACGCTTTATTCCGCGCTTAACGAGATAAGCAATCCCGGACTCGTAATCAGAACCGCTGAAGACCCGATCGAGTATACCTTAGACGGCATCAACCAGATGCAAATGAACCGGCAGATTGGACTGACCTTCGCCGCTGCTCTGCGCGCCTATCTTCGTCAAGATCCAGACATCATTCTCGTTGGGGAAATTCGTGACCAAGAGACTGCGAATATCGCTGTAGAGGCTGCTCTTACCGGTCACTTGCTCCTCAGTACTTTGCACACTAATGATGCGCCTGGTACCATTGCTCGCCTTACTGATATGGGAATTGAGCCTTTCATGATTTCCTCTTCTCTTCTTTGCGTTTGCGCTCAACGTTTGATGCGGCGCATTTGCAAGACTTGTCGTATTCAGTATGAGCCGGAAGGCCGGGAAAAGGAAATTTTGGAGGAGGCCATCGGTTGGTCAGGCGCGATTTTCAAACATAACCCCAAGGGTTGTCCGCGCTGTAATAATTCAGGTTACAAGGGACGAATCGGTATCCACGAGTTGATGACGGTTAGCGAAGAGTTGGTTGAAGGCATTAACCAAGGCCTCGAAACCGCCGAGCTTAAGAAGATAGCTATGAGCAATGGCATGAAGACGCTCCATCAGGACAGTCTTCACAAGGTGAAGGACGGCATTTCCACCTTGGAAGAAGCTCTGGCTACCGTTCCGGCCGACCTGTAGGTTCGATCTCTTTTGATCGTCTACTTCTTTCTCAGAATCACGAGATCCTGGCTGTTGCCAATGCAGCCCGGAACGATTTCGACAATTTCAAAACAGCTAGACCAGCGTGATCGGATGTATTTGTGCATATGATACGTATTTCTATAGTACGATTGGTCTTCAATTACATCCGATATGTCAAAGCTTGCCCCTAAATCCAGGTATCCTTCGTTTGCCGTCAAATCGCGAAGCAGTTGAAAGCTTCCTGATCGATAAATGGTCGTCGGGCCGTTTGTTGTTACGGCAAGAATAGCGCCTTTGTCGGCGATTCGATGAAGTTCTTCGAGCCACGCGAATTGATCCTCTTCTCTCAGATGAGTGAAGATGGAGATGCCTATGATCAGGTCGAAGCTATCGTTTTCAAATGAAGCGGGCGGGTTAGGAGAAATGGATGCGAATTTTCCAAAGCCTAGATGCCGACTACACCAATCGATGCTCTCGGCATCTATATCGACTCCCGTTATAGAGCAAGAGTCTGCAATTTCTGAGAAATGACGCGTCAGACGTCCGCAGCCACAGCCCCAATCAAGAATGCGATTAAACTCTCTGTAGTCTTTTCCTGCATACTTCAATAAAGCGCGTCGCGTCTTTTCAAAATTGGAAGAGCCTTCCAATAGAAACGAGGCTTCGTGTTCGCTTCCGTGCACACGAGCTCGATACGCGGCGGGAGGTAATGCTTGAGACTGATCGCGATGAAAATAGATGTTTTGCGATTCTTTATAGGGTATCTTGCTTTCGGTATTGACGTAGGAAAACTCCAGGCACTGGCAATTTGCTAGCTTGTTTGTCGCACCTTTCAGCTTGCAGCGAAAACCGCTTTTCTCGCTACCCTTCGTGTGCCAAAAAAGACGACCTAAATCATCTCTTTGTAATGAATTTTCAGTTACGTCAAACGGGATGTTGTTGACTTCGAAGATTCCTCTTGGAGAGCTAATCTCATCATGGACAACCCAACCTTCGATCTCCAGATCATCTCCGACGAAAGCTACTGAGTCTAAATTCCATAAGGGCGCATCGATCAAGGAGCGTATGACTGCCGCCTCTAGCTCATTTTCGTTTCGAGATGAATCGTCGCCCATTGCTTCCGAAGATAAATCTTTTCTTCTGTCTACGAGCAAATTTATTCCGATTCCTTCTCGGGAGAATCTGGCGGCGGGAAGCGGATATCCAATGTGCCGCCGTAGAAATCTCCCAAGGTTCGCCGAAGCTTTCCTGTTTCGCTATCGAAGGTCATTTCTATCCAATACACAGGTTTTTTAGCATCTGCCTTCTCCTTATCTTTAGGTCGTTTCAAGTGGTAATGATATCGATTTATAACCGACATCTCCTCTTTGCTTTCCCGATAAGGCTTTCCCAGCAAAGTGATGGTATCCTCGATGGTTGGGACAGTGAATTCGTAGTTAGTCCCGTCCTCATCATCTTCAATAGACACAGAGGCGGTTCTATTTTTGCGATCAATTTCCGCGCCGCCCAAAGACCTGGCCATGGTCACCAGAAGATCGGCTGGGATGATCGCGAGGTAGGCTTCTGACAATTTTAACGACTTGAGGCGTTCCTCTTCAAACGTTAGTTGGACACTCATGTCGTAGATGTCAGGTTCATCCGATGGCTCCTTGTACTGCTTGTCGAAAATCATATTCCAATGATCGAATTCGCCATCCTTTTCCGTTTCTGATGGAAAGAAGCCGAGCCAACGCATGTCATCTGTTAGAAGAAGCGGTTTTTTGAATACAAAGGCCAGATCATCTTTGTGTTCGACTTCCACGTACTCATCGAACGAGGCAAGCTGCCACTTGAGCTGCAGCAACCTCAAGTAGACGCATCCTGTAAGAAGAAGGCCGACTAGGATAAGACTCGCGATTGCTATGGTTCGTTTCCTTGCAGTCATTTTGTCAAATCATCCGTCGGAAGGTAATGTTTATTCTTGGTCCCAGAGTCTTGCTCGTTTTGGGAACTTGGTGGTGCCAATGCTCTTGGCAATCCCGCATCAAAACCAACGATCCATCGTCCAGTGTCACGGAATGAATGATGGATCTATCTTTCTTGTATCTAAATTTAAATACGCGTGAAGCGCCCAGACTTAGAGATGCGATAAGGGAGGTGTCTAGCGTTTTTTCGCCGTCGCTATGCCAGCCCAAATGGTCGCTGCCGTCTCGATAGTAGTTTAACAAGGCGGCGTTGAAACGAAACTTCGCAAGCTCTTCCACTTTCCTTTTCAAATCGGCGATGGCTTTAGGAAATCTTTCCGGTTCGTGGCGCGTTCCGGAATATTCGTAGGGTTTATCTCCGTAATAGGCATTTAGGCGAGGGTAGAGAACCTTTTTCCCGAAGAGCTTTCCTGAGTACTGTTTCCATTCAATGGCTTCGTTGATCTGGTCTGACAAACCTCCGGGGGCAAAGTTCTCGATCAGTTCCGCCCTTCCATCGAGATCGAAGATGACGGATTTCTTCATGCTAACTCCCTTTCGTAGCTTAAGACAACAAAACCTTGAGATTCCGAAATTCCAATCTGTTTATATCCAAATTTATGGTACAAAATTTGAGCTGCAACTTGTATTGATGTTGTATCGAGTATCAATTTTCTGTATCCAAGCTTTTGCGCTTCACATTCCAGGGCTTGGAGAAGAAGCGAGCCGAATCCTCTCCTCTGATAATCGGGATGAATCCGCATTCGCTTAATTTCCGCTACTTCTTTTGAAACGAACTTCAGCCCACCCATTGCGATGAGCTTTTCCGCGCCCAAACCCACTAAAAACGTTCCTTCGTTTTCAAGATAGACATTTTCGATGTCCCTTAAATCGTCATCCCAAGAGCCTTCCCCAGCGTGGGCCCCTGCCTGAGATAAGGCCATATTGTGCAGGTCCCAGACAGATTCCTGGTCCTCTGACAGATATGGCCTTATTCTAAATCCGTCTACGCTATTTCCTTGGTCGAGCCTTCGACTGCTTCCTTCCGTTTCCATTCGCCTAATCGAGTAATCATATAGGCGACTAAGGCGACAACGAAAAAGACGAGAAGCATCCAGGCCATAGATTGCAGAGATCCAATAACGGTGCGATAAACTTCGAGAATCCAACGATCCACGTTCAATTCCACAAGCTGTTGCTCCTTCCAGCGTTGGTTGACGTATTGCTCCAGAGACCGGATACGAACGCCCCCGGAGATGCCGACAACGTAGATTGCGAAGGTCATGTACTTCGACCAGGCAGAAGAAATTTCGTCCGAGATGATTCTCAGCAGGATCTTCTTAATGTGCGGCTTGAAAAACGAGACCGTAATTAGCGAGACCAATGCTGCTGTGGCGAACGTTACAATGAGTAGTGTGATAAACATTTTTCGCTCCTTTCGATTTTAGCTATTTTCATGCGATGCGATCTGGGAGGGAGTTGTCGATGGGGTTTTACCGTTTCCGAGCTCCCGCTTTAGCCGCTTCATCATGTCTTCGACCTCGGGGATCAACTTGAGACTTGATGCGATTCGATTTCGTTCTTCCATTCCTCGCTTCTTGTCGCCAGCCACGGCTGCTGAGAAGACGTTTTTCTTAGTGGCGGAAGCGGTCGCTGTGCCATAGGGATAGCCATTTCGCACATCGACTAGCAAGGCGTTGGAAAACCCTACAGTTTCAGTCTTTTCCGAAGGAACAAAGTAGGCTCCGATGATAGTCCAGTTGGCGACAGCCGTTGACAAGGTTTCGCGCCGGGTCTGTGAATACACCTCGTAGATCAGTACGGCGTCTAGATGTTGGCGAGCGGCTCCGAGACGAATCTTGCGAATGATCTCCCGAGTGTTTCTCGGAGTATTGGGGGCGCGCTCCCCGTAAACCATTTCCGCGATTAACGGGCTTATGGGTACGAATTCTCCGAAGTCCTTTCCCATACGATTTGCCGCTTCTTGCCAGGCTTTCCCTTCTTCTCTTGGAAGATTGCTCAAGTCCCCGTTTACGATACGAGCCAACCCAATGCGAGCGGGGAATTGAAGGAGCGGCTCGACGCTAGCCACTTCCATTACTTCTCGATTCACCTGGCCTGAGCCAAGCTGATTGTTGGCATGACTATCTGGATACTTGCTTAGATAATCGGTGCCTGAAGTCGTCTGAGTGGTTGAGTTACAACCAGACAAGATAAGACTTGTGATTGCTGCTAGTAAGATCGTTTTTGCTTTCATTTCCATTCCTTTGGTTGAAGTAATCAACTTCCATTCAGAATAGAATGAAGCGTGCCAAATTACATCGCTCTGGCGCTAACCTTTTGATTGATAGTGAGATAACTATCGTTTTTTAATCTCGGAAAGATCGAACTACTCTCATCTATCAATAAAGGTACAAATGAGATGGACAAAAAACGTCTACTGGGCGGGCGACACCATCCTGCCAAGGTATTCGAATTCGTCGAATTTTTCCGCTCCGCCTACAACTCTTGGATCGCCTGTCTCGGAAAGTTCGACCATCAATTTCCTGTCGAGGGACTCAACGGTTTCTTTGTATTCAGGCCTGGATGCTAGATTATTGAGCTGGTAGGGATCCGACTTGAGATCGTAAAGCTCCTTGTTCGGTCGCTTCCCCATAGCCAAGTCGTGAAAATATGAATACCCTTCGTTCTTCAGGCGTATGATCTCGTCCTTGGTAGGGCCATTGTCGATATCCGAATAAATGGGTCCCCTCATGCTGCCATCTGGGTGTCCGGCTGGCCATCTCTCTGGAAGAAAGTTTCGAATATAGAGAAACGCTTCGGTACGAATCGCTCGCATAGGATAGCCTCCCATATGATCTATTTGAGCTGGCGTGTGGCGTTCTCTTCCTACGAAAACATGATCGCGACTCTTTTCCACAAGCTCTGACTGAGTCGCATTTAACAAGGGCAGAATACTCCTGCCAGTCATCTCTTCAGGGATATCAACGCCGGCAATTTCTAAAAAGGTAGGGGCCAAGTCCGTCAGACTGACAAAATCTTTCACAATTCGATTTTTTGTTATCTTACTGCCCCATTGTACGGCCAGAGGAACGCGAACCCCGTGATCGTAAAGATTCGTTTTCCCTCTTGGGAAAGGCCATCCGTGATCACCCGTCATGACGACGATGGTATTCTCAAGCTCGCCCATTTGCTCCAGCATTCGCAGTGCCTTGCCTACGTCGCTGTCGAACCTTTGTACTTCCCAATAGTAGTCGCAAATGTCGGTTCTGACGACTTCGGTATCGGGAAAGAAGGGAGGGACTTCAACCTCACTTAGCTTCATTCCGCTCTTAATTCCGGATTGCCAATCGTAGACTCTGTGGGGATCTTGGGAGCCTAGCCAGAAGCAGAATGGCTTGTCGGCCGGCCGATCTTCGAAAAAAGCTTCAACGCTTTGGTATTTTTTCCCGGCAACCGAGCGTTCTCTGTCAGTTCCGGGACCAAATGCCTTACGATAGGAACCCACATGGTATCCATTGTTTTCCAAGATATTTGGATACGTTTGAATGCCATTGGGGAATGCGCTCCAGAGATTACTACCGGAATTGAGTCGCCAAAAATGCTGACCAGTCAGGATGGCGTTACGCGAGGGAGTGCACGAGGGTGAGGAAACGAAGGCGTGCTGGAAAAGCGCGCCGTTCTCTGCAATGCTATCGAAGGTCGGTGTTTTTACCACGGCGTCCTCATAGGCTCCTGCGTGAGGCCAGCCCCAGTCGTCGGCGATCGCGAATAGGATATTCGGACGGTCTTCCGTCGCGAATAGGGTTATGTTTGTAGTTAACAGAAAACTACAAAACGCAAGTAGCTTGTCCTTAGGGTAGCGCATGTGGTTGAGATCGTGGGGGGAGAGCTACTTGGAGAATTTTCGAGAGCTTGATTTTTTCTCCGTTGGAAAATCTGCAGGGACTTCTGTCAAAGTGACCTTTCCGGTGGCGGCCCATTCCGTTCCGCGTTGAAAGGTGACTATGAAGCCCACGCTTTCGAAGGAGTAGTCGGTGTGGCCAAGCATTGAATGGAAAACCCTTCCTTTGCCGTAATTCAGGGTCAACAATATTGGTTCATGTCGATCCGTTCCTCTCCAATCAGGTGAAGAATAGGCTGTGGCCAGGACCGTCATGTTTTCCGCTGGGCCGCGCATTCTGGCGTAAAGCTCGTCCCTCGTATGGAGCCATTCCTCGGGCAGGTCTCGCATGATCGGATGCGAGGGTTCGCGCGTTATAATGACAAACTCGTGTTGTGGGCCGTGGCTACCCGCGTTGCCAGGTTTCAGATCGCGAATGACTTGTCCGTCGTTGTTGAAATACAAAAAAGGCCCCGTTTTTTCATTACGGCCGCCCCAGCCTCCAAGACCAGTCATTTTATTGAATTCATCCCAGTCGCTCCAGGCATTATTGGCAGCGTGAATGGCGACCAGGCCGCCTCCCTCGCTCATGTATTTCTCCAAGGCGTTTTTCGTCTCGGCCGGCAAATCGGCAGCTCTCCAACCGAAATTCGAAATGACTACATCGTACTTAGAGAAATCCGGTTTGAAGTCCGGATCCATTTTAGGTTCGGACAGATGGGTTGTCACTTGCCCGTTATCCAGAGGCCAATCCTCCAAGTGCCTTCGCGTTACCTCTTCATTGCCGCCCCAGGTAAACGCTTTACGGCGAATGTCTACGGAGAAAAGGCCTGTCTCCTCAAGGTAGCTTTTCATCATCATGGTAGATTTTGGCCAAATCCGATGGTTGTTTTGTCCATCGATGATCAAGGCCTTGATTTCCGCCTCGAGTCGAGACGTACCAAGTAACAGCAAAGCGACTACAGAGAGGATTTGAAGGTAGGGCCTATTCATTAGTAGGGAGCTTGTATCTAAAATTCCATTATGAAAGTAAAAAGCGGGAAAGACGCGTCTCTAGCCTGGTCTTAATTCCACTTTGCGACCGACAGCGGTAACGTTTTCCCGTATCATATCTTCGTTCCACATATTAGAGATGACTGCCGAGACGTTCTTGTTTTGCAAAACGAACTGGTAAGCTCGAACGGGAGCGCTTTCGTTTCCTGGAACGATGCGGTTGAGTTTCTGTTCTCTCCATTCCGCTAAAGGTTTAAAATCGTCGAAGTGAGTACGGACTGCTGCTGCTGCCTTCATGGCAATGATGCCGACACCTTGTTCAGCGGCGTGGGCGATCGCCTCCTCTGCCGCTCCGTGGTTGATGACGTTATAAGCGGCCATAACCACGTCGTAGGTATTCAGATCTACAGCTTTTCGCGTGACTTGTTCGAATGCGGTATGAGTGGAAACGGCTACAAAGCGGCATTTGCCCTGCTTTTTCATTTCTTCAAGCGTATCCAGCATTTCAGGTTCTTCGAGCTGTTCGGGAGCTGGACAACCATGAGGGCAAAAAAGCACGTCGTAATGATCCAAACCCGTTCGCTTCAGGCTTCCTTCCAGGATCTCGAACATGCGAGCTCTGAATTTTCCATTGCCATCGACCCGATGGCCGTAATCTCGCTGCATGGCGATGATCCGGTATTCCCAATCAAGCTCCCTATGCTGTCCTGGGAAGTAGGCAAAGAAGATTCCCGGCTTCCCAACCGCCCTTTGCTCCACGATTTCTTTCGCCTTCTCGACTATAGCATTCTTCTTTTCCGAGGGGAGCGCTTCGAAAATATCGCGATATTGCTGCATTCTGAACCTGCCAAAAGGACTTAGCTTCGAAGCGATGAATAGCTTTTCACGGGTTCCAGGCTCTTCTTTGAAAAGTTTCCCCAAAGCCAACTCGCTTTCGCTATCTCTCCCGTAGGAGACAGCCGTATCAATATAATTGATACCTAGTTCCATGGCCAGTTTGACCATGGATAGGTTGTTTCGTTTGATAGGAATTCCCCCCATCACCATCTCGGAGACCATTAGGCCTGTCGCTCCTAGTTTGCGATAAGCCATGCCAGGCTGTTTATTTCTCCACTCTGGCTCTCTTTCCTTACGCGCAAGTGTAGTTTCGCTCTGAGCCGTCGACTTGCTCATGGAGGTTTCGGCTAAAGCTAACGACGCTGCGGTGATCGAGGTAGCTTTGATGAATTTTCTTCTAGAGGGAGAGGATGCGGGTTCTTTTTTATGCATGGCTCGAAAGTAGGCTGTCTTTATTTTTTGTCAGTAAAAGGCTTATCCACCAACATGAAATTTTCTTTTTGGCAAAATATAGTTCCAGAGTTTTTAAACTCGGTTCTTCAACGCTCCGATTACCTCCAGGGCGATTCGCTTCGCGGTGGAGTAAGCCTTACCCCATTCGCTGGCCCTGGGACCTGACCAGTTCATTCTTTCGAGACGGTTCTGCTCGATAAAGGCTAGTACTCTTTTGCATGATGACGAGAGGGCTTCTTCGGCAGTATTGACGAGCAAAACGGGTTTGCGCTGAGCTTTTGCGAATTCGACAGATGCCAAAGTACCTCCCTGGAGCTCTCCCGCGTAGATCACGATGGTCGCATCGGAATCTTCAACGTTCTTCAATGTGCGATCGATGTAGTCCGCTCCAGATAACTCCAAAAGTGGATACTTCGTGTCTATCGTTCCATCTTCCGATTTGCGACCATCGGGACACCAACCACCACAGGTAAATGATTTCTCAAGGCAGGCGTCGAGCATGCCGCGATCAACTCCGGTCTGGCCGCCGCAGACGAATTTAATGGTCTGGATTTCTTTCAAGTTCCGAGCTTAGGACTTCCTTGAATTCCGGATACAAAGTTTCCAACTGATCATTTCGCTCCTTGCGAATGGCTTGAAAAACCTTCGAGCAGAGAGCTCGTTGTTTAGCATCCCATCGACTGCTCGAGCCTTCCTTTAGATTTTCGTCAGAGATGCTCAGATCGCGATTCTGTCTGGCGTGAGCCCAATTGCTGCAGATTTTGGCGTAGAGAATCACCCGGTCTAGCAAAATGAAAGGGAACTGCGGATTTTGGTTGGGGCCTAGCTGTAGTTTAAATCCTCCTACGGGAATCTGTTTGATTTTGAGTTTTGCCAGATCCTTTCCTTTCAGGAGAGCGGCTCCAGCCCCGAAGGCCGCGCCCGCTGCCGTGAACACGCCAAATGCGATGCCGCCCGCTGCGACGTCCAAGCCGACTCCTATTCCGGCTCCGGCCGCACCCGCTGCTAAAGCCAATTGTTTTCCCGTCAGGCCAAAGGCCTGCCAAGTCCTGTCCGAAAAGAGATTCTCGTTGAGGATTGAGGAGTCGGGAATCGAGATTTTCAGCGCCTGATGGCGATACTGCCTTTGAATTTCGTTCCAGGCGCGTCGCTCGATTTTTTCCAAGCCCTCTCGATAAGCCCTTTCCAGTTCGGGTTTCGCCAGCTCAAGATCGCTTTCTCGAGCTACCAGTTTGCTTTTGCTGAATCGAAGGCCTTGCTCGAGCGAATCGATTATCGTTTCGACAGCTCTCTTCCCTCTTCGCGCCCAATCCTTTTGCAACAGATCGATGGCCTTTTGCAGGCTGGGATTCCAATCTTGATCAACGCTTTTTAATGCATCCAGAAGTCCGATACGTTCGGAAAAGGTTGCTCCGCAGGCATCGAAAACCCTGATGGCGTTGAAGCTTTTTCGAAAGGCGGCTTTCCATGCATCGAGGTAGAGCGTTTCGTCGCTCTTGCAATTAATAATAGCCATGCGCGGCTTGCCCGTCAGACGAAGAATTTCCATTTCCGCTTGGTCTGATGAGGTAATGGGACGAGAACCATCCACGACATATAGGATGCCGGCTCCGCTGGCAACCGGCTTCATGAGTTCGCAATCATGGCGATAATCGGAAAGAGAGGAATGCTGCTGGATGAAAGCTTGGGCGATATTGTCTTCCGCGTTAGCGTTTTGCTTAAACCAGGCCAGAGTTTTAGCCGGATTCTGGAATCCTGGTGTATCCACGAACTCGATAATCGATGCATTGCCCGCTTTAAGATCGAATCTTGCTAGTCTCGTCGTTTCGCCTGGAACGGGGCTGATTCGGACTGATTCATCTTCAGCCAGCGTCGCGACCACAGATGATTTCCCCTCATTAGGATGTCCGATTATAGCGAATGTAGGAATGTCGGCCATATGGGAGGGGTTGGCTTACTCGGACAGCGGATCCACTTGGCAATAGGGATCGCCTAGTTGACTGATGGTTAAGCTCCAGATATCCAGATCCGAGGAGCTTGGGTTTTGAAACGCTCCATTTGCTGCAGGCTTTCCTGCCAATAGTATACGAATCATTTTTGTGGAGCCGCTTTCTTTTCTAACCTTGCGAAGGAGCTGTTTTGTTTCTTCGAGAGGTGGCATCCATGATTCGAATACGAAACAGAAAGTCGTTTCCTCAGGCGTGTTCTCAATATCTATTCTATCTGGTTCAGCAATCCGATCGAGGGTAAGTTGATCTAGTTTCAGCTGTTCGTCTGGAATATTCAAGATGCTCGATATAAGCGTCTTGAGCTCGTCTTTCTCTTTATGCTGCCAAATGGTTTCGCTTATGAAAACACTTGCCGAGCTTGATGGAGACACTGGCGAAGTTTCATCTGAGGTTCGAGCCGGGGCTCCTTTTCTCTCAACTCCTCCTTCATCGTGACTCTGCGTCTCGAACTTTATGGGATCGAACTTCATCCGTTCAACAATGCGTTGGGCGCTGGCGTGGCGAAAATCGAGCATGGCAAGCGCTTTATTTTGTTTCAATCTTGCCCATATAAGAAAAAGGAGTCGCGGCAATAGACCGTATACGACCAAGCCCAACGTTAAGAAAGGCCACCAGGATACGAGGTGCGAAGAGCTCAATCCGCGTATTCCTTCCTTAAGTACGATTCGGCTACCTTCAATGTCTACTAACGAAGGATAACCGACTCCTTCGCTCCAAAGCCAAGTCCACGGCAGGGCTACCAATTGTATGAGCAAGTGTATTGACTCGGCGCTTACATCGAGTGTTGTCTGCCAGCCAAAGGCTCTATCGGAAAAGGATACAACCATCAGCATAACTGCTAGAGCGCCTACGTTGAAAGCTATGGCAATAACCTGAAGCGATCCGAACAGCTTCCAACGTAGCAGCAAGCCGTACAAAGAGAAGCTGCTACGAATTGAACCGGCTAGACTGAGAACGCTTTGTCGCTTGGCCCCACTTAGGCTTCGAGCGGAGAAATTGGCGAGCATCTTAGCTGTTCCTAATAACAAGGGTCGAAGCAACTGAAAACCGGCTGAGAACTTCAGTTGTTTTGCGTTCGAAGTAGGCAAAAGGAATAGCCCAAAGGTTGTCAGACCGAAGAAGATCTGCAATAATATGAACAGTCCGAAAAAAGCGGATACGTTAACGGGCTCCACCCCTTGATATCTGAGGAACTCTAAAGCAACGCTTCCGCCTAGAATAATGGCGACTATGGTGATTAGCTTCGTAGCAAGATGGTACGCTTCCAGAAAAAGTTCGTGAGGTGGAATATCCTCTTCCGCGCTCGGCTTCTTAACGCAGTCGAGCCAGTATCTTAGAAGAGCGCGGTTCGAAGATCCATTAACCCCATTTTTCGCTGCTTTTTCCCCGATTTCCCGATCTCGTTTCTCAAGCTGATCCCATGGTTGATCAGCATCGCGCGCGATTGCTACCTCGAAGGCAAGAACGTCGGACAGCGACCATTTCTCGAGGCGAGTCGAGCTTTTTGTTTCGGGTTGAGCAGCCATGCAGTGAGGTCAATAAGATAGCGAGCTGAGGATATGGCAATGAGAGATTCCTAGCTTATGTAGAACCCTTTACTTACACTAAAGGTTTCAGTTTGGCTGTAGTTTCCAGCGTTTTACGACAATGGTCGCGAGCGCTCCCTCGGTGGCGAAGCCTACCAGTATCAAGCCGCACGCGGAAACCGCATCGAGCATCCCCATTTTTAGTAGCCCATAGCCTACCAGAAAAATCATCACGTTGCGCGCTATGGAGGCCAATCCCATAATGGTTGTTTTCTTTTTGTTCATCACTATGCCGTGGTAGTAGTTGCGCCAAGCTACGATGGGAATGACTAAGATGAGTGGCCAGAGGGCGTTTCGAGCCATCTCCAGAAGTCTGCCTTCGGCTCCTTGCAAGTGCCTTAGAAAAAGTTCTGCCAAAGGTGTCACTTGCACTATCAGCATAAGAGCAGTCACGATAAAAGTAGACTGTATCATAAATCTGATGACCTGCTTGTTGCTGTCGTTAGCGAAAGCGACAGATACGTTCCTAAACTGATTAATAGCCACATGAAAAATCATGCCAAAAGCAAAGGCCAGCGACAGGGCGGCTATGGTGAGTTCCTTTTCTTCCGTGCTAAGTTCCGGGCTCATGCCAACGATGTTGAAGATGATGGGTCGACTAAACGTGAACATGAAGGTCGTTAGAGCCATTGGCCAAAAGAATTGAAACAGTTCCAGCTGTTTTTTCGATTCGCCTGGTTCTTCGGTAATGATTCTCCCTTTCCACAGATAGGAAATCAGCATCAGAATCATGGATACGATATTAGGAATCAGAACGGAAAGGCTGAGTACATATCTGGCTTCACTACCCATTTGGAGACCGACCGCTAGAACCAATACCATGGAGCCGAGGCTCAAAGCTCTGTTTAGCGTGAGGGTGAGCGTGCTTTTCGCTTTAATGACCACTCCCATGAAAAGCTGCGAAAAGGCCATGAATGGAGGAGAGGGCAGTAGCAATATGAGATAGGAACGGATGGATTTGAGATTTTCCTCTCCTACCTGATAAAAGCTGTTAACAAAGGCATGCCCTGCCTCGGAGAAAGCGAGAAAGGATAGCATACCCATCATGCAGATTACGATGCATATCGTAAAAACGAATACAGATCGAAAAGAACGATGTCCATCGATCATGACGGCTGACATCTGCGGGAGGAAATTCGTCAAACCCTGAATCGGGAAATAAAGCGAGAGGGCCAGAGTGAAGTTGGCCAGTTCGCGAACGCCTTCTTGGAAGTCAAGCAAGGCATAGTTCTGAGCGATGCGACCGCACATGTTGATGGCCCCCATCAACGCTAGGGGCCAGAAGAAACGCCAGTAGGTCGACGTTCGCTTGAAATCAAACACCTCGGCCGTATTCACTTGATAGTCTTGGCGTAGCAAGCGAATCGCCCGTGCTTGGAGCTATAAAGATACTTTTTAGCTCATCATTTGAGAAGACCGGGGGAGATGAATCTCTGAGGTGTCTTGAAGCGGTAAAATAGATAGGAATACATCTCATGAAAGCTCAGACTATTGGGTCTGAGCTCATGATTGCCAACCTGCGATTACGAAAAGTTTCGTGTTAAGAATTTCGCAATTCGCTTTTGACGCCTAAAGCGACGACATTTTTAGGGCTAAACGGTCAAAGCAAATACGTCTGTAGTTTAAAATTAACTACCCTATTTCGTGTGGAATTTTAGGCTGCTTTCCGCTGCAGCCAAGAGCAGCTTGCCCGGAATGCGGAACTTGTAGTTCGGATCCACGTGGTGGAAGCTGACTTCTTTGCTAGGCGTGATTAGAAAAACAGAAGATACTGGCAAGCGATTCGCGTTTTTGCCTCCGGAAGATTTCTCCAGGTCGATGCCGAACGATTTTAATCTCGCTATGTTCGCCTTTGGCAATTCGAAGGATATTCCGAAAGCGTCCGCGGCTTCGAAGTCGCTGTCCGAGTAGAGAGCGTAACTCAGGGTGTGTTTCTCGTCCGTTGTGTTCAACATTTCCGGAGAATCCGGACTGATGGCGATGATTTGGTATCCAAGTTCTATCAACTCGCTCTCCGCTGCGGCGAGTTCTTGTAGATGGGTGTTGCAGTAAGGGCACCAGCTGCCTCGGTAGAAAATAATAGCGGTGTTCTTGTTGGCGATAATGTCGTGAAGGGAGACGTCGTTTCCTGTCTGATCTTTCAGTTTAGCGTCTGGAACCTTTGAGCCGATCAGAATGGGCTGCACTTCGTTGGCCGACCTTGCTTGAACGGCTGTAACGATGCCAGCGGCTACAATTAACAGGGTAATGATTTTGAAGAATTTGATTAAGTTCATTAGATGAGACGTTGGTGTTTAAAGGATTCTTGGATGCAAAACGAACCAAGTCGAAATTCGAACGCGCTAAGAGGGAAGATTTCCTGTTAGCTCGATAACGTGGCCATCTGGATCTTCGACGAAAAACTGCATGGCTCCATCGGGCCGCGTTAAAGGACCTCTGAAGGCGACGCCCTTGCTTTCTAGCCATTCTTGAGCGCCCTCAACATTTTCCAGTTCCAAAGCGAAATGCCCAATTGGGTTGGCTGGCATCTCCAGACTGTCATCTCTTGCTATTAGGTGCAGCTCTTGATTGACACCGATTCGCAACCACGCTCCCGGAAAATCGAAATTCGGACGCGGAATGGATTCGAGTCCTACGATGTCTTCGTAAAAACGCGCGCTTCTCTCAAGATTCGATACGTTTAAAGCAACATGGTTTAACTCGGCGATTTTGTACTTCATAAAGCGTTTTGTTTCTGGAGGAGATCCATGAATTTGTAAACGAGCTTCGCAATCACGAAATCCGATGCATGTCTTCCAGGCCTTGGAGACAGCTCGACGAAATCAGCTCCAAAGACCTTTCGGCCTCTAAGCGCGTTTTCTAGTCCTTCGATTGCTTGGTACCAGTCAAGTCCGCCCGGCTCGGGGGTTCCTGTGTCGGGAATGAGCGAGGGGTCGAAAACATCCACATCGAAAGATACGAATAGATTCTTTGGAAAATCGTCAGGGAGAATTGTCTCTGGAAACCCACTACGAGCAATCTCCTCTGCATCGAGATAGGGAATGCTGCGCTCGGTTCTTATGTCGACTTCCTCTTTCGCTAGCGATCGAACGCCGATTTGAAAAATTGGAATATCCAGGTCGAGGATACGTTTCATTACACATGCGTGACTAAGTGGATTACCCTGGTACGTTTCGCGTAGGTCGGCGTGAGCATCGAATTGGACGACGCCAAACGGTATTTGCAGGTCTCGTATAGCTTGTACAGGACCTAAGGTCATCGAGTGTTCGCCTCCTAGAAGAATGGGCAGTTTATTCAAAGCCAGGCTGTGCGCCGTGGCGAAGCGTATCCTATCGATAATGTCAGAGGCTATTCCTTGGCAATTCACAGGAGGGGTGGTATGAATCCCTACTTCTCCGGGGATGTTCCCATCTAGGTAAGCCTCAAGTTGAACCGAGGCAGCCAAAACCGCGTTGGGTCCATTCCTGGCTCCTCCACCATAGGAAACGCTCGCTTCCCACGGAGTAGGGATGATATGAAAGGCTGCATGCTCTGGAGAGCTTGGTGGAAACTCATCAGAGTGAAAAGCTGGCGGATTGCTGTAGGGTTCTTCTGACATCGGATTTGAGAGATTGTATAAAAAGTGACGGAAGTAGTCCCGCTAAGCGCATGGGCGTCTATTTATCGATTGTCGCCTGTGTAGGAGCCTGCTTGCAGGCGATTTTCTTGATTGAATGTGAGGGAGGGATCGCCTGCAAGCAGGCTCCTACACTCCAACACAACTTAATTTGACGCGTGTGCGCTAAGTGGGTTGAGAACATTGATTTCCATAGTTTTTATTCCGAGGCTATATCTAGGAAAGCCGGTTTTTGTAATCTTCGTATCCAAATTTACGTACAATAGTGAGATTTTGCTGGTCAGGATCCCAAGTCGCTATGGAGGGATGCTTCACGCCATTAAACATGGTCGTCTTGACCATTGTGTAGTGGGCCATGTCTAGAAAATAAAGACGATCGCCAATCGAAAGTGGCTTGTCGAAAGCGTATTCTCCTATGAGGTCTCCAGCTAGACAGGATAGTCCGCCAAGTCGGTAGGCGTGCTCTTTCTCGTCAGGCTTGGCAGCTCCGAAGATTTCCGCTCGATAAGGCATCTCTAGAGTGTCTGGCATATGACAAGTCGCTGATGTATCGAGAATGGCGGTACGTCCATCGTTTTCAATAATATCCATGACGCTTGCTGCCAGAACGCCGGCGTTGAGAGCTATCGCTTCGCCTGGTTCGAGGTAGATTTCGAGTTGGGGATAGCGTTTCCTGAATTCCGAGATCAACCTGCAGAGTCGATCACGGTCGTAGGCCGGGCTGGTTATATGATGCCCGCCTCCGAGATTCACCCATTTCATTTCTTTCAGGAACGGAGAGAAATTTTCTTCAAACCTTTGCAATGTTCTTTCCAATACATCAGCGTTTTGTTCGCACATCGTATGGAAGTGAAGGCCTTCAATTCCGCTCAGATCCTGCTCTTCGAATTCGCTTCTTCGAATGCCAAGACGAGAACCAGGATAGCAAGGATCGTAGAGCGGAGTGTCTACTTCCGAGTATTCAGGGTTTACGCGCAGGCCACAAGAAATACTTCGTTCACTGTTTAGAACTCGATCCTTAAAACGATTCCACTGCCCGAAGGAATTAAACGAGATGTGATGGACGATAGGCAGAATTTCTTCGATGTCTTCATCCGAAAAAGCGGGAGCGTAGACATGAATCTCTTTGCCAAAAAACTCTGCTCCCAGCTGGGCTTCGTTGGCTCCACTGGCGCAGATCCCAGCCAGGTACTCACTCACGACAGAGAAAACGCTGTGCATGGCAAAGCCCTTAAGCGCGCAGAGAATGCGACAGCCAGACTCCTTTTGAATAGCATCAAGCGTCTCGAGATTCCGCCTCAAACGCTTCAGATCCAATACGAAACAAGGCGTGGGGATATCCTCTGGAAGACCAGGGTCGTAATGGATGATATGATTCATTGCTGCTAATCGACCAAGACGTCCGGCTTACCGTCTAGCCAAACTTCGGTCCAGGGAAGCCCGTGAATGTTGAGCTGTTCCATGAAGGGATCGGGG